>JACXTQ010000123.1 GCA_016919605.1 Methylovulum sp. | reverse complement strand
CGTTTAGAAAAAGACTGGCTGGAAGGCTTGGCGATTGTGCCGGGTGAAGTCGTCCTGTGCGAAAATGTGCGCTTTAATGTCGGTGAAGAAAAAAACAGCGATGAGCTGGGGCAAAAAATGGCTAAGTTGTGTGACGTGTTCGTTATGGATGCGTTTGGCACTGCGCACCGGGCGCAAGCCTCTACCCACAGCGTTGCCAAATTCGCCACCACTGTCTGTGCCGGCCCGTTGTTGGCCAGCGAATTGGACGCACTGGGCAAAGCCTTGGAAACACCCGCCAAACCCTTAGTGGCGATTGTCGGCGGCTCCAAAGTGTCAACCAAACTGACCGTGTTAAAATCCTTGTCCACCAAAGTGGACCAACTGATTGTTGGCGGCGGCATTGCCAATACCTTTATCGCCGCAGCGGGCTTTCCGGTCGGCAAATCCCTGTATGAACCCGATTTAATCGCCGAAGCACAAAGCCTGATTGCAGCGGCCAAAAAAGCCGGTTCCGACATCCCTATTCCGGTCGATGTCGTTTGTGCCAAAGAATTTTCTGATGCTGCGGTCGCCACCGTGAAAAAAGTCTCCGAAATTGAGATTGATGACTTAGTGTTGGACATTGGGCCGGAAACTTCAGCCCAATACGCACAGTTATTAAAATCTGCCGGCACCATCGTCTGGAACGGCCCGGTCGGCGTGTTTGAAATCGAGCAATTCAGCCACGGTACCCAAGCTTTGGCAAAAGCCATTGCCGAAAGCCCTGCTTTCTCCATTGCCGGTGGCGGTGACACCTTGGCGGCGATTGACAAGTTTGGCATTGAAAACGATGTGTCTTACACCTCAACAGGCGGTGGCGCGTTCTTGGAATTTTTGGAAGGCAAAGAATTGCCGGCTGTGGCTATCTTAAAATCCAGACAATAACCCCATCCGCCATTTTCACACTGGCAACCGAATAAATTAATATAAGTTCACTGCACTTTTCCAGTTCTGTTATAGTCATAACAGGTGAAAAGGGCCGTGGACTTTTATTTTTTACAGTGCGTGCGCCTTACGCCGATTTTCTTTTATTATAGGACTTAAAATGGCTAGAATTACTATCGAAGATTGTTTAGAACATGTTGAAAACCGTTTCAAACTGGTGCTGTTAGCCAGTACACGGGCGCGGCAGCTTAGCCAAGGCGCCACCGAGTTTTTGCCCCGCGCCAAGGACAAGGATACCGTGTTGGCCTTACGCGAAATTGCCGCCGGCCATGTCACTAGCGAAAATATCAAACGCCTACACCGTACCACTGAAGTCCAGGACTATCCGTCCTCATTTTAATTGCTATTTCCCCGTTATGACCGTGCTTGAACGCCCTCAGGACACTTTAGTCCGCCACTTATGCGAAACCTTAGCGATCTATCTTGACCAAAGCCAGATTGACGACTGCGTTCGCGCCTATGAATTTGGCGCCAGAGTCCATGAAGGGCAAGTCCGCAAAAGTGGTGAAGATTATATTTGCCACCCGATTTCCGTCGCCATTAGCTTGGCGGAAATGCACATGGATGCCAA
Organism: Methylovulum sp.; assembly: GCA_016919605.1. Taxonomy (GTDB): domain Bacteria; phylum Pseudomonadota; class Gammaproteobacteria; order Methylococcales; family Methylomonadaceae; genus Methylovulum. Next base: position 5,184 of record JACXTQ010000123.1, on the reverse strand, counting down.
CGGCATTATGGCGGCGATCCTGCACGATGTCATCGAAGACTGTAAAATCACCAAAAAACAATTGGCTAATGAGTTCGGCACCGAAGTGGCCGAACTGGTTGACGGGGTCACTAAGCTAGGCAAAATCGACAACAAATCACGCGCTGAAGCCCAAGCCGAAAACGTCCGCAAAATGTTTTTGGCCATGGCCAAAGACTTGCGCGTGATTATCGTCAAACTGGCTGACCGCTTGCATAATATGCAAACCATCGGTGCGATGCCGTTGGAAAAGCAACAGCGCATTGCCCACGAAACCCTAGAAATTTATGCCCCGCTCGCCAACCGCTTAGGCATGAACGATATTCGGCACAAACTGGAATCGTTAAGTTTTGCCGCGATGTACCCTGAGCGCTACCAAGAACTGAACAAGGCCGTCAAAAAAGAACGCGGCAACCGCCGGAAAGTGGTCGAAACCATCGAAAGCTCGATCAAAAACCGCTTGGCCGATGCCCATCTGGCTTGTGAAGTGGCTGGTAGGGAAAAAAACCTCTACAGCATTTTTAAAAAAATGTCCGATAAAAAAATATTGTTATCGGATGTCTTTGATATTTATGCGTTCAGAATCTATTGTGACAGCGTTGATACCTGTTACCGCGTGCTAGGTGTCATCCACAATCTGTACAAGCCGATACCTGGCCGTTTTAAGGACTATATCGCCCTGCCAAAAGAAAACGGCTACCAGTCTTTGCATTCGGTGTTGATGGGCCCGTTTGGCGTACCCATTGAAATCCAGATCCGCACCCATGAAATGCACCGCATGGCGGAATCCGGTATCGCCGCGCATTGGTTGTATAAATCCGATGACGACAAAACCGAAAAAGCCCAGGCATTGGCCAATGAATGGTTGCGGGATTTGCTGGAAATCCAAAAATCCGCCGGTGATTCGCTGGAATTTATTGATAACCTAAAAATTGACTTATTTCCGCAGGAAGTGTTTGTGTTCACGCCCAAGGGGGCGATCATCAAACTGCCGCGTGGCGCCACCACCGTTGATTTTGCTTATGCCGTCCACACCGATATTGGCAATGCCTGCGTATCGGCACGGATAGACAAACAGCTGGTACCCTTGCAATCCAAACTGGAAAACGGTATGACGGTCGAAATCATCACCGCCGTCTGGGCAAGGCCTAACCCGTTGTGGCTAAATTATGTCACCACCGTCAAAGCCCGTTCCAGCATCCGTAACTACCTGAAAAACTTCAAACAGCAAGAAGCTATCAATCTGGGTCGAAGGTTGCTTGAGAAGGAGTTGCAGATCATGGGCTTGCAGCTTGACACTATTGATGCGGTACGCATTAAGGCATTGCTGAAAATCATTGAACTGGCCGCCTTGGATGATTTGCTGGAAGATATTGGCTTAGGCAATAAAATGCCCTTTTTGGTCGCCAAGCAATTGACCCAAGATGACATTAACGCCAATATCAAACTGGACAGCAACGAACAAATCCCCAAAACCCCGCTAATCATCAAAGGCACCGAAGGCATGGTCATCACCCTTGCCAAGTGTTGTCGGCCTATCCCAGGCGATTCCATCATCGGTTTCTTTAATCCGGGCACGGGTATCGTCGTGCATCATCATGAATGCCGGAACCGCGTGGTATTGCGCAAAAAAGACACCAGTTGGCTGGATGTGGAATGGAGCCAGGATATTATCGGCGACTTCCCAGCCGAATTGCGTCTGGAAATCATGAACCAGCGCGGCGCTTTAGCAACCATCGCCTCCACTATTTCCGACATGGAATCAAACATTGAAAACGTCAACGTCATCGATCAGGACGACCGCGTCTGTGTTGACTTAATCACCCTAACCGCCCGCGACCGTGTCCATTTGGCAAAAATCATGCGTCGCCTGAAAGAGTTGCCCATTGTCCTAAAAATCACCCGCGTCAAAGCCTAAGCATTTTTGTCCACCCAGTTAACCACTGAAATACCCAAAACCCAAGTGACGGACAACACAGGACGAGAAAGCAATACCCTTATCTGTCAACTGAACATCTGTGTTACATAACTGGCCATTTTAAGAAACCTAACGGCATTAGGGCTAGTTTTTTGTGGCATTACCTACAAAGCGTGTATTGCTCATGGCAAAGCGGTGAAATTTTCCCCATCTGACCGCCTTTCGTTGCCATTTTTTGCTTGTCAAGGTAAGATTGCACCAAAAGGCAACAAAAACGGGTCATTTTACCCATCATTATGGTGCAAAAATCACTACACTAAAATATGCCCCCTGCTTTATAAATATAACTATATGATATATATAATCTAATTTCGTGGGCATTATTATTGCTTATAATTTATCAAAAAATACAACTTATCAGCCCCAGACAAATAAAAGCGTTATTTCCGATATAAGGCCTAGCTTGCCCGACCTGCGATAGATAGGTCGTCATAACCGGCAAGCGCAATGACAGAACCTTAAAGATAAGTATAAAACCCCATATTTCAAACAGATAACAAAGCCATTATTATCTGTTGGTTAGTCAAGTGGAAATGCAAGAGGTTTTTTTAATAAGACCCGGCTATTGATGGCCCAGATAAAAATGTTTTTTGACTTTATCATTGCGTTTCAAATTGATTGGCTATTTTTAGATTGACCCAATAGGAGCATAAATATGCAAGCAAATAGTCTGCGCCAAGAACACCAAACTCCCCTGGACATACGGACACAACCGCTACTGTTGGTGTCCGCCTTGGGATTCGGGGCTACCTTAGAGGAAAAGCTCAAGCATCTGTTCCAACAGCAATCACCTGATAAAAAAGCCTATAACCTCGTCCCGCCTACCGACACCAATATCCATGTGTTGCTGGTCAATTACGACAACCCGTTGGCGTTAAGGAAAAAAGACATCCTGCTCGGTAGCTTGGGTGCAGACATAGACATCATCGCCGTTAGCCAAGGCCCGTTGGACAACGCCCCCGCCCACCATATTAGGGGCATGTTGACCGCCTCCAGACTGATGGCGGTGCTCGGCAAAATCCCCGCGCCCCATGCCGGACAAGCCGATCCGGTTGTGCCGATGATCGATTTTAACCCTTCCCCCAGCCCTAGGCTTGAATTGGTCCAAAACCATACGCCAGCCCCTGCCCCTGTGCAGATTACCGAACCAGCAGTGCAGCCTCCCCTCCGTTACCGTGCCTTGGTGGTCGATGACAGCCCCTCTATCCAAAAGGCATTGGAGCTTAGGCTATCCTCACTGGAGCAAATTGAAGGCATAGACTTTGCCACCGATGGCGTGGCCGCCTTGGCGATGGCGCAAGCCAACCATTATGACCTGATCTTTTTGGATGTCATGATGCCAGGCATGGACGGTTATGAAGCCTGCTCCTTGTTGCGCAAAAACCCCCACTACAAAAAAACCCCCATCATTATGGTCTCAGGAAAGAATTCCCCGCTTGATGAAGTTAAAGGCGTTATGGCCGGATGCACCACTTACCTGACCAAACCCGTCCAAGACGAAGCCTTCCAAAAGCTGAGCGTCAGAGTTTTGGCTTGGCTAACCGCCCGCAAGCAAGAAGGACAGGCCACTTCGGCTGATGGCATGGGTTCCGTACGCCATTAGACAGTAAAACTGGGCCGGCAACCGCTTACACGGATGCCGGCCAAACCCAAACAGACCGCCACCTAAAAATAAGGGAACCTCTATATGGCAATTCAAAAAATATTGATCTGCGATGACTCGCAAACCGACCTTGCCAACCTGAAAAATGCGCTGAAAAGTACGCAGTGTCTGGTGTTGACCGCCAACAACGGTGATGAGGCGGTGGCCAAAGCCAAGGAAGAAAAGCCCGACATCATTTTTATGGACATCATCATGCCGGGCATGGACGGTTTCGCCGCCTGCCGCACCTTGCGCGATAATCCGTTGACCAAAAACATCCCGGTCATTTTTGTCAGTTCCCGCCACCAAAAAGCCGACAAGGTCTGGGCCATGATGCAGGGCGCTAAGAACCTGATCGCCAAACCGTTTGAAGCTGCCGAAATTGTTGATGTGCTGTCGGCGTTTTAACGTAGGGTGATGGAAATGGAGCCTGAACACCCGACAACCGTCCAAGGGCAAACCGGTGACGGTAGGGTATTGGCCGCAGATCCGGCGTTTTTTGCCGATGCGCCCTTACCGTCGGCAATGGCACTGGGTTTTCGTGTCGGCAGCTTGGGATTCTTGTTGCCCATCAGCCTACATTGCGAAGTCATTGGGCAACTGCCCGTCAGCCCCATCCCTAAAGTCGAGCCTTGGTTTAGTGGCCTATTGAACATGCGCGGCACTATTGTGCCCGTTGTCGATTTGCGCCTGTTGCTGGACGAAACGGCTTCCCCCCCTAAAAAACGCTATTTGTTTTCCATAGACCGTGGTGAAAAAACCATGGCCTTGTGGATAGACGGCTATCCGCAAATGTTGCCAAGCTTGGGGGCCGCCATGCCCGCACCACCGCCGCTACCGGATTTGTTAAAACCTTGCATCACCCAAGCCTATTGGCAGGACGGCCAAATCTGGTTACAAGCCAGCTTCGCGCCCTTGTTCAAAACCCTAGGCAACCCGGAGCCACGCCCATGACGGACATTTCTTCCGCCCCATCGTTGGCTGATGCTATCGAAAATATTGGCCACCTCGCTGAACAGGCCGCCGCCGAAGGCTTTTATGGCTTGCAAGATGTCGGGTTATTGATTGTCGAAGCCTTATCCCCCCTTCCCCCGGACACAGCCTCACCCGAACTGTTGGCCGATTTGGTGCGTTTGTCCGAATGGTTCAGCGAATACAGTTTCGGTTCCGAAGCGGCCATCCCCGAAATCATGGGTGTTTTTCACCATCCTAGCTTGCAAGCCGCGCTCACCGAAGACGAGCTGGCTACCTTGGCAGAGCGGCTTGGGGCAGATATGGCCGCGCAAAATATGGCAGGTGGCGGGGATTGGGGCGGCGACGCTTTTTTTGACGATACCTATCCGCCACCGCTAACAGATATGCCGCCCGTTTCCAAGGAAACGGAAGAGCTGGTCGAATTGCTGGAAATGGAAGCGGCGTTAATCAGCCGCTTGCTGTCCGCCATTGACCTAAATGCGCCGGAAACATTGATAGGGCATCTGGAAACCATTGGCGACAATATCGAACGCTACGTCAATGCCGCCAATATGGCCGGTTTTGATGGCTT
>JACXTQ010000122.1 GCA_016919605.1 Methylovulum sp. | reverse complement strand
GGTCACGCAATGGGCCAGTACCCAACAACTGACGCTCATCCAAAAAGCCTTCACGGCGGCGGATGTACAAGGCTTTATGCTGGTGGTTTCGGCCACCGATAACGCCGCCACCAACCAAGCGGTCGCCGCAGCCGCCAACGCCCACCATATCTTTGTCAATGTCGTTGACAACCCCGCCTTATGTAGCTTCATCCTGCCCGCCATTATTGACCGCTCTCCGTTAATGGTCGCCATCTCTTCAGGCGGAGCCGCGCCAGTATTGGCGCGTTTGCTTAGAGCCAAATTGGAAACGGTGGTTCCGCCCGCTTACGGGCGCTTGGCGCAACTGGCGGAAAAATGTCGGGAGGCGGTTAAACAACACATTAAAGCGCCCGAACAGCGGCGGATTTTTTGGGAAAACATCTTTCAAGGCGCGGTTGCAGAAAAAGTGTTTAACGGCAATGACCAACAAGCCGAGCAAGACTTACTGCAAACGCTGGCGACCTACGAGAACACCGCCACCCAAGGCGAAGTGTATTTGATTGGCGCAGGCCCTGGCGCGGCGGATTTATTGACCTTCCGTGCCTTACGACTGATGCAGCAAGCCGATGTGATTGTCTATGACCATCTGGTATCCCCCGAAGTGCTGGACTTGGCCCGCCGCGACAGTGAAAAAATCTATGTCGGCAAACAGCGGCAAAACCATAGCCTGCCGCAAGATTCCATCAACCGCCTACTGGCGGATTTGGCGAAGGCGGGTAAGCGCGTGGTGCGTCTAAAAGGCGGTGATCCGTTTATCTTTGGCCGGGGTGGGGAAGAAATCGAAACCCTAATGCAGGAAGGCATCACCTTTCAGGTCGTCCCCGGCATCACCGCCGCTTCCGGCTGCGCCTCTTATGCCGGGATTCCTTTGACCCACCGTGACCACGCGCAATCTTGCACCTTCGTCACCGGACATTTAAAAGACAACACCATCAACCTGAATTGGACGCAACTGGCCGCCCCCAAACAAACCATCGTGGTATATATGGGGTCGATGGGCTTGGAAAAAATCTGCCAAGCGCTGATCGAACACGGCAGCCCAGCGGATTTGCCCATAGCCTTGGTGCAACAAGGCACCACCCGCACCCAGCGCGTCTTTACCGGCACTTTAGCGACCCTACCCGCCCATATCGCCACCCAAAAAATCTCCCCGCCCACCTTGATTATTATCGGTACGGTGGTGAGCTTGCATGATAAATTGAGCTGGTTTCAGGGCGGGGAGTAATTAGTGTAGGGATGTTGCACGGCAACGTCTGGTTGATAGGAGGCTGATGGTGGTGAAGTATAGCCATCTTACGTTGGAGCACTACCAACCCACAAATTTTAATCGGTAAAAAGCCTAAAAGCGTGGAAAATAGCCGCTCTTTCCACAGGCCTATACCGTTATGAACCCCTTTATTGAACAACTCATCGTTTTTATCGCCTCGCTGATTGCCAATACCTTTTCCGCTTTGGCGGGTGGTGGGGCGGGGTTGATCCAGTTTCCGGTATTAATCTTTCTGGGCTTGTCTTTTAGTGTCGCCCTCGCCACCCATAAAGTCGCTTCGGTGGCCTTGGGCGTGGGCGCGACGGTGCGTTATCTTAAAGAAGACATCATCGAAAAGAAATTCGCCGTGTTTATGTTCGCGTTTGGCGTACCTGCGGTTATCTTAGGCTCGTTTGCGGTGGTAAAAATCCCCGATAGTTTGGCGAAATGGGCGTTAGGGATTTTGACCATTTCCTTGGGCGTGTATTCGTTTTTGCAACAACAGTTAGGCCAGCATTACGCCCCGCAGCACCGCGATAAACAAGGCTTGCTTATCGGTGGCGGCGGTTTGTTTGTGGTCGGGTTTTTAAACGGCTCGATAGCCTCCGGCACGGGGTTGTTTGCCACCTTGTTATTAATCCGCTGGTTTGGTATGGACTATAAACGCGCGGTCGCCTACACCTTAATCATTGTCGGCCTGTTTTGGAACGGGTCGGGGGCGGTGGTGTTGGCGTTGATTACAACGGTGAAATGGAGCTGGATTCCGGTGCTGTTGCTGGGGTCTTTTGTCGGCGGTTACTTGGGGGCGCATCTGGCGATTTTAAAAGGCAATAAGTGGATTAAGCGCAGTTATGAGGTGGTCACGGTGTTGGTGGGTTTGAAGCTGTTGTTTTAAGTCTGTGTGTGTTGTAGAGACGTTGCACGGCAACGTCTTGGGCAGCGGATTTAAGGGAAAAGGCGGGTGTTTGCCGTTTGCCCCTTAACGAACATCGTGTTCCTGCATTTTGGATAATTGACGCAACCCCAAAATTCATCGCCAGCGTTTTTGCCAGTTTGGGCTGTCCTTTTTACCATTTTGACATCGCAATTGACACAGGTCGGGGTTGTAAAATCGCCTTGGGTGGCGATTTTACCCAAGCGTTGTTTATGGGCCTTGTCCAGCCCGTTGATTAACGCAATGAGTCCGTCACAGTCAATAAGCAATAGGTTTTTTCCGCTGGCGAACGCCCGTGCGGCTGGAGTGTATTCGGACGTGGTCAAAAAAATGCCGTGTTTGACCTGCTCCGCCGCCATCACTCCGTACAGCTCACGGATCAAGTTTACGCCTATCGGTTTGCTCCACGCTTTGCATTGGCCCACTGCTGACACCTCGCCTTTTTTGTTTCTGACGATAATATCAATACCGCCATCTGCGCCCATGCCTGTCACCTCAGCATGGGCATGTTGGGTTTTTAGGTATTCCATACAGACTTCCTCGTAACGCTTCCATTCCAAAGACCTCAACAAGTCTGTTGTCCAGTTGATGGTGTTGGCCTTACTGGGAATGGCTGAGGTTGCCGCCGCCTTTGGTGGCGGCTGGTTAGGCTTTTTGGCGTAACGTTTAGGTGATGTGGGTCGGGTGCGGCTTTTTTTGTGTTTGGAAGCGGTTTTTTTTCGGTTTCTAGCAAATGTTGTAAGCGCGTTTATGACGGCAACGACAGTCACAAAGGCAATGATTAGGCTCCACATGGTTTAGGGTAGTTTGTTATCAATAAATCCAAGCGGGTAATCTCAAGGGCTTGAGGCTCTTTGGTTTTCAATGGGAGAAAAAGTGGCTTTAAGAGCAGTAATTATAACGAAATTGATGGCGGCTAACATTTTTTGCCGCTGGTCTGTCTCCAATGTTTTTGTGGAGAAGTTTGTCTGAGTGGGGAGCTATGGCTTGATAAGCCCAGCAAGTATCTGCTTCGCGGATGCCCTGTTGAAAATCAAATTCGCTACATTACTTCATTTTAAACAAATTACGCAAAGCCAAACCAAACAGAAATACTACTAATAGCGAGATTGCCTTATGCAGCATGACAAATAACGTCAACGCAACATTTTGCCAGCCTTGCTTTTCAAATATGCCTTGCCGCAAGGTATCACTCCATTTATCCAGCCCTGGCAACGGCAAGCTTTGCATCAACGTAAACTGTAGCAGATCGTACCTAACTTGACAGTTATCTTGCCAAAAAAAACAGGGTGCTAAATCTGCTAACCAACTATAGAGCAGTAAGAAAATAGGCAACGTACCCAGCAATAAATAAGTCGGTCGGCTAAGGCTGAAACCATAATCACTTATCCATCGGTACATATCAAATAATAAGCGTAATCTGAATGGAGCGCGTTTTGCTTCTTCTGCCATTTCCAAACAGAAAAAACGTTGCTCTTCACGGATTGCTTGATGTTGAGCAAAAGCAAGCTTTAATGTCCGGTAGGCACGAGCTGCGATGTCGTTATCTATTGGATACGGTGAAGGCTCAGGAAATATAGCATGATCAAAAGTAGTATCTTGATAAAGTTTACAGTTGTGGAATAGAGGAACCCTACCAAATGTTACTGGTCTATTGCTAGATGACTTTTCTTTCTGATTTGATGCATGCTGTAGCAAAATACAGCCGAATGAGGTTGGAGCCTCGAATTTACGACCCGAAAAATTAACTTGTCCATTAAAAGTTACCCCATTAAAGGAAATGGACTGGAAGATATTTGGGTTCATCCCTCTTTCCTCTGCCCAGGCTTTAGCATCTTTAAATCCACCAAGACATTCATCATATAAAAGTCTCAATACTGGCCAGTCAATAGCCATAAAATGCGCTTCGTATTCAAATTGTGCACCATCAAAATTTGCGGTATCTCCAAATTGGACACCATCAAACATTGCTTCATCATCGAATCGGGCATCGTTAAAACATATGATACCTCCAAATTGAGTACCTGAAAAATGTGCCTCTTCGTTGAATTGCGCTGAATCAAAAAAAGCAGATCCACTAAATCTTGCGCAAATAAAACTTGTATCACCTTTAAATTCCGAATTGCTAAAACGAGCTTCATTGCCAAAATGTACGCCATAAAAATTGGCTGAATTACTAAAGCATGAACCCCAAAAATTTGCCCAATCACCAAATTGTACGTTTTCAAAATCAGCATCTTCTCTAAAAATAGTATTAAAGAAACAAGCATGGTTTCCGAATATAGCAGTATTAAAACAAATCTCATCTTTAAAAACAGCTCCATCAAAGCATGCCGCATCACCAAATATAAATCCTTCAAAATCAATGGAATCATCATAAAAACGAAAGTCTCTAAAATTTGCTACATTTTCAAAATCAGGGTAGTAACCATGTACAGGGTTATTTGATCGCCAAGCATTCCAAGCTTCTTTTCCCAATAAGGCTAATGCCAAGCAACCTTCTTGAGTAATATTGTTGGGTGTGCCATTTTGTGGATCATCGAATACCGCAGCATAGAGGGGGTCAAGTTCATTACCATCCATCAGTCTACCAAATTCATGATATTGATAAGTGCATGCTCAGATATATCACTCCGTCCCCGTCTCCGGTTTAGCGGTAGGCACACGCCGTTTGCCAATATTTTTTTTGTCCCGATGGCGTAGTTTCACCTTCTCCGCTGGTTTCTTTTTCTCTTCTTCCTTCTTCTTTTTCGCCCCCGCCGCCTTGCCTGAGGATTTGATTTTTTTCGGGCCGGTGTAGCTGCCTTGTAATTCTTTTATGCTACGGCGGATAAACACTTGCTTTAAAAAGCGTTGGATACCGGACATCAGGTTCCATTCGGTGCTTTTAACCAGTGCGATAGTGACACCTTGCTCATCGGCACGGCCTGTGCGGCCTATACGGTGGATGTAGTCGATGCCGTTTCTGGGAACATCAAAGTTCACCACCAGATTGATGCCTTTAACATCCAAGCCCCGTGCGGCCAAGTCAGTGGAGACTAAGATATTAATCACGCCTTCACGGAACAAGTTCATTACGCGCTTACGTTCGTAATGCTCCATTTCACCATGCAGCACCCCCAAACGCAGGCCTAGGTTGCGTAAGGGGTTTTCCAATTCTATCGCCTTATTGCGGGTGTTGGTGAACACCAAGGCTTTATCGTAGCTGTCATTCAATAACAGCCAAGCCAACAATTTTTGTTTGTGGTCATTGTCATCGGCCAGGACGATTTGCTGTTCGATGTTGCTATGACCGTCATGCAGGGTGTTAAGGGCAATGACCTGATGCGGTTTGAGGATTTTGTCGGCCATCTTAATGACCCCGTAATGGGTCAAGGTCGCCGAAAATAATAGGGTTTGCCGCTCAGGGTTACAGTGTTTGGCAATCGCCAGCACCGCGTCACTAAAGCCCATGTCGAGCATCCGGTCGGCTTCATCCAAGATCAACACTTCCAGATGGCTAAAATCGGAGGTTTTGTTGGTGAGCTGTTCCAGCAGGCGGCCTGGGGTGGCGATGATGACATCGGCGTTTCTGCGCAATACGCCTTGTTGTTGCTTAAAATCTTCGCCGCCGGTAATCAGGCCGATTTTTAAATCGGTAAATTCGGCAAGCTGTAGGCATTGCTGGTAAATTTGGCTCGCCAGTTCGCGGGTGGGCGTTAAAATCAGGGCGCGGGTGCCAAATAGGGAGGTAGGCTTATTGATGAGGTTTTGGAAGGTCGGCAATAAAAACGCGGCGGTTTTGCCGCTGCCGGTTTCGGCGCTGACCAATAAATCTTTGCCTGTCAAGGCGGGCGGTATAGCGTGTTGCTGTACTGGCGTGGGTTGGCTAAAGCCGATTTTGGTAATGGCGGCCTGTAAGGCTTCGCTGAGCGCCAAGTGGGCAAAAGAGGGTGGTGTTTCAGTGGTATTTGGCTGCATGAATGGCTGGTTGCTAAAGGGGGAAAATTTGAGCGGGTTTTAAGGCTGCCATTATAAACGCTTTATCTGGCAAGCTCCCTGCTTAAATGTCCGATTGCCAATTGCCGTTAAAATGTTAAGCTTAAGGCAACACAGATAATGGAAGGGCAGGCCATGATACCGATTAGAGATACCGCACCGTGTTATTCAAAACCCTGGGTGACTTGGGGCATTATAGCGGTATGTGTGGTGATATTTGTCACGATGTACTTTATGCCGGAAGCGGAAAGTTATCGGCTGATTAACCAGTATGGTATGGTGCCGATGCGCTATACGCATGGTTGGGGCAGTTATAACGGCATGGCTTTTGACGGTTATTTTTCGTTTGTCAGCAATTTGTTCCTGCATTCCAGTTGGACGCATTTGTTGATGAACATGTGGTTTTTATGGATTTTTGCCGATAATGTCGAAGATCGCATGGGGCGGTGGCGGTTTTTGTTGTTTTATCTGATCTGCGGCCTGTTCGCCACGGCTTTGCAATGGTTTTTTGACCCTAACCTGACCATTCCGGTGGTGGGGGCCTCAGGGGCGATTGCCGGCGTTTTGGCGGCTTACTTTTTTTTGTATCCGTTGGAGCGGGTGATTGTTTGGATTCCGCTGTTTTTCTTGCCCATTGTTATCCATGTTCCCGCCATTTCGTTTTTAGGGCTGTGGATTTTGCTGCAATTGCACAATGCCACCACTTCGCTGGTGTTTGACAATGTCACGGTCGATGTTGCTTGGTGGGCGCATCTGGGCGGTTTTATCGCAGGGTCGCTGTTATACCGTTTCTTTTTGCTTAAGGATTATTTTGAAAGGCATCAACAAACGCTTGAATCCAATCCAGACAATTCCGTTTAGTTTGAGCGGCTTAACCTACGCGTGACTTCTTCGGGTTTGCTCGCCCTTTAGATTTTTGCTGGGTTTGGGCTTTTACCGTGCCTGTTCTTGATGTTCCCGTTGGCGGTCAGAGGGCGGCTGTAAGCTCGCTTGCCTTAATTGTTCCTGGGCGGCTTGGTATTGTTCATTGTGGGTGGCTTCGGCTTGTTGCTTAGCTTGCAGCTCGGCTTGCCGCACATCTTCTTCCCATTTTTTCTGTTCATCTAACCACGCTTGCTCTTCGCTGGCGTGTTTGGCATCGGGCAGGTTTTGCCATGCTTCCGGTAATGGCGGCACGGTGGCGGACGGGTCTGGCTGTTGTTGTGTGCTTGCCTGTAGTTGTGGGATAGCGGCTGGTGGTGGCGGCTCTGGCAAGTCAGTGGCTGGGGCTGGCTCTGAGTTAAGGGGGGCGGGTACTGCAAGTTCGGTGGTCGCTACCTGTGTCGGCGGCTGGCTGGTGCGGTCGGCGATATGGAATAATATCGCCGATACGGCGCCCAAGCCTAAGGAGATCATCAGCAATAATTTTTTCATAACCATTTTTTTGGGGGGGTAGTAAGGATTAACTTAATCCACCAATGCCTTTCGATACGCCAGAACAGGTATTGACGAGATTCTTTTAAGATGCGGAGCCTTGCGCCGTTAGTGTTTGGCAGTCAAGGCCCGACCCAATGCACAGGGAGGCAATGGTGTTACATATCACCTATGCTGTACGTTTAGCATCATGCTATTGGCTTATTGCTTCCTTACGTTTTTCTATTATTTCCTTATGTTTTTCGTGCATGTCTTTCGCAGCCTCCCGCAGGTGTTCTTGACGGGCTTTCATTTGTTCTGTCCTGCCCTGCTCAGCGGCGCGTTCGTTAACCGCGTTTAATTTTTCTTGGACAATTTCCTGTCTTTCATGCACCCGATCACTTTTTTCCGCCAATTCTTTTTTTGCGGCATCATTATCCGCTTGTGTGGGCAATGAAAACAGGGCGCACAAGCTTAATATACTAATAAACAATACTTTTTTCATAATATCCTTCCTAATGTTATGTGTGGGTGTACCTAGGAGGCGGATGCCCGAAGGTTGCACTACTTGTCGGTAGTGCGGATGTATCATAAACGACTAAAAATTAACGTTGGCTTAACGGTTTTATTTTTGGTAATTTTTGGGGGCTTGCCTAAAAAGGCGTAAAAGTTTACCCCGAACAGCTTAAGTTATTCTGTCGTAACCATAAACGGGATGTCTGGATGTCTACCCCGCCGGATTTTTACCATATTATTGCTAACATTACCAAATCATATAGTTTTAGAAAGCTTACGGTAAGTTAGGTTAAGCTACTGCAACTTAACCGCGAAGACTTGCGGCAACTGGTCGCGGTGTCGGTACACTTGGAAAACCGCGATTTAGGCAGTGCCATTGCCGAAATCCAAGCCAAACTCAGCAAAGACCCCAGCTTGCCACTCGGCGTGGTCGAATTTGGCGGCCTGTTTCAGCAACAATAAGAATCTTTCCATAGCCATCGCCGTCATTGGCGCGTTGACCTTGTCAGTGTTGCTGTCGCTGATTGCGACACCGTGCATTTATTTTGCGTTGCAGGCTAGGCGAGGGTAACTGCCATTAAGTTAAGGTGTATGGATTTTCTGTTTGCCGAACTGATGCTTTCGGGGAAGGCGGAGAATTATCAATGGTTCGCACTGGGGATGGTGCCGTTGGCGGGGTTGGAGCTGCGGCCTTTAGCACCGTTATGGCATAAAATGGGGGCGGCCATTTTTGACATGGGCGACCCGTTTTACAATTTTGCAGACCTTTACGAATACAAGGCAAAAGTTTCACCGCACTGGCAGCCGCCTTATCTGGCAACTCCAGGTGGGGGCGATGCCTTATGCCCTAATGGCCATCACCCGCCAAATTGCCGGAAGTTGGCAAAGGATTTTTGGCAAATGAGCGTTAAATGCCCCGTGTAATGGGCTTAATGACTGATAGTGCACTTCTGCATTCCAAACGGTGTGTCTTTGGAGATGTAAATCATGTAACACTAGGTTTTAATGCACTTTTGGTATGTTGATGGCAGATGGAAATGTTAACAATCAACCCAAAAAGCTACTACGAAAGTGACTTGTTCCAGTAATTTAAAGCAAAAATCACTACCTCTATCCCATCTGTTTAACGGCAATCGCCCTATCCGCCATCCGAAACAACGGGTGATGATTGACTTACGGTGTGGCTCCATCCCATGGAAATTCTTACACACAGTTACCATTTTCCAATCTTTTTTTATTTTTTATGAATTTTTTATCCCACCCCCCTGTCTATTCGAGAACCCTTGTAATTGGCGTTAGATAACCGAATGGGTGCGTTTTTCGCCTCCCAACACATTTTGCTGACAAAACGGCCAAAAATTGGCCGATGCTGGAAATAGGGGCTTTTAGCCATTGGAACCGGATCGGGGAAATAATGGTTTTTGAGGTTATTTGTAAATATAATCAATAGCATAAGTAGTAAAGGTAATTGGTTGCAGGATGGCTTGGCTAATTGGGTTTATTGCAAAAGACATAAAAATACCCATTTGTTTGTGATATAGTTCACAAATATAATTTAGACATAGATGTGTTTTAGCGTTAAACTACGGGGTTTATCATAGATATTAGCCTCAAAAAAAGGCCACCAACACTGTGAATAAATCACATTTTAAAATAGCCATTACTATGTTAAATGTTGGATTGCATTTTTTAGACAACGGCTTATACTGGTAATTGAGAAACACATATCTTTTGCAGTGACTTTTTTAATTGTCCGATGAGTCAATGGCTATTGGCCATGGTCGTCG
>JACXTQ010000121.1 GCA_016919605.1 Methylovulum sp. | reverse complement strand
GTTCCGTCTTGACGACCATTTGCAACGATTGGAAAACAGTTTGGCGGCCATCCGCCTGAGTAACCCGCATAGCCGTGACCAATGGCAAACAATTTTTGCCCCGTTGCTGGCGGCGGACAAAAACCAATACATTTATCTACAAATCACTCGTGGTGTTGCTCCGAAAAGGGATCATGCTTTCCCCGAAAATGTTCCTCCGACAGTTTTTGTTATGTGTTCGGACATCGCACCCTTTGCAGGTAGCGCTACAGGTATTGCCGCAGTAACAATGGATGATAGCCGCTGGAAATTGTGCCATGCCAAGACTATCACCTTATTGGCCAATATCCTGCACCGGCAAGCGGCGTTAGACCAAGGTGGAGCTGAAGCTATCCTGATTAAGGACGGTTACGTCACCGAAGGCGCGGCCAGCAATGTGTTTGTGGTGCTTGATGGCGTGTTGGTCACGCCTCCTAAGAGTAACGCGATATTGCCCGGTATCACCCGTGATGTACTGTTGGAGCTGGCGGTGAAACAGGGTGTGGCATGGCGTGAAGATACCATCAGTATGGCACAATTGAACTGTGCCAGCGAAATTTGGGTCACTAGCTCGATCCGTGAGATCATCGCAGTTGTCGAATTGGACGGCGTTAAAGTAGGCGAGGGTATACCCGGCCCGCTTTGGCACGCGATGAACGGCCTTTTACAAGCGTATAAACAATCCCTATTATGAGTGAAGAAACCCTTTTTGAATTTCCCTGTACCTTTCCGATTAAGGCGATGGGCAAAAACGATATTGAATTGGATGTGCTGGTCATAGACATTGTCCGCCGCCACGCGCCGGATGTTAACCATAGCCACATCAAAACCCGTCCTAGTAAGGACGGCAAGTTTTTGGCCATCACCGCCACCATTGAAGCCACCAGTAAACAACAATTAGATGCGATCTATCAGGATTTGACTGACCATCCCTTGATTCTGTTTGCGCTGTAAGCCTTTCTTTCCGTCTTAAAGTCTTTTAAGGCGGGCATCCCTTCTTTTCATCTGGATTAGCTAAAGCCCATCCTGTCAAAAGAGCGTCAATCATCCATCGCCTTGACTCCCGCCCAAAGTTGACTACACTCTTCTGTGAACCTGCGTTTGCATGAACTTGCAACGCAATTGAGATGATGGGTGTGGTACTGACGAAAGGACTAAAGCAATGATAAGCATAAACGGCCGCCAGTTTGCGGTCAAAACGTTAAGGCTGGGGCTGTTACTGAGCGGCCTGTTTGCAGGTATAGCCCAAGCCGTTACTCCGGCTGAATGTTTCGATCCTTTGGCGGCTCCGATTTATCCGACCACCCCTGATGTCCCCTCAGTCACCACACAAGCCGTGGCGGTGCGTTTTCTGAATATGGCAACATTTGGCGCAGGGCCTAGAGATGTCAACCATCTGACCAAAATGACCTTGCAGGCTTGGATTGACGAGCAATTGGCCATGAAAGCATCTTGTCATCTTGCGTCTTTAAATGAAACTCAAGACAATAACCAGCGTGAAAACCGAATGGAAGTTTGGTTCCGCCATGCCGTCAGTGCCCCTGATCAGTTACGCCAACGGGTGGCGTTCGCCCTATCGGAAGTATTTGTCGTTTCCGATGTCGGTTCAGGTATCGCCACTAATGCCTTAGCGGTTTATTATGACGTTTTAGTACGCAATAGTTTTGGCAATTTCCGCGATATTCTCGAACAAGTCACCCTTTCACCGGCAATGGGCCATTATTTGTCGGTGCTGCATAACCAAAAAGCCGACCGTAAGCTCGGTATCCGTGCGGATGAAAACTATGCCCGCGAGGTTATGCAGTTGTTCACCATTGGTTTGGTACAACTGGACACTGATGGTACGCCGCTATTGCAAGCTAACAGCACTATCCCGACCTATAGCCAAACCGATGTCGAAAATTCGGCAAGGGTGTTGACTGGCTGGGGCTTAGGCGATTCAGTGTCATTTTTTGATGGTAGCGATTGGCGTATCAATATGAAGCCTTTTGAAAACTATCATGACCACAATCCAAAAACCATCCTTAACAATACCCCTGTACCTGGCCAAGGCAAAGCCCCGGCGGATTTGAAGATTTTGTTGGACACCTTGTTTAACCACCCTAACGTCGGCCCGTTTATTGGTCGGCGGCTGATCCAGCGTCTAGTGACCAGTAACCCGTCACCTGCCTATATCCAACGAGTCACCGAGGCGTTTAATGATAACGGTAGTGGGGTTAGGGGCGACATGAAAGCGGTCATCACCGCCGTACTCCTTGACCCTGAGGCGTTAGGCGGTACGAAAAGCAACGCTAATTTTGGCAAATTGCGTGAACCGCTTTTAGTGTTAACTCATTTATGGCGGGCTTTGGACGGGAAGGCGGTCGATGGCCTGTTACGTTACTATTATCCAGAATCAACCATCGGCCAGGCGGCACTGTCAGCGGGTAGTGTCTTCAATTTCTTCCGCCCCGATTTTGCCCCTAGTGGGGCCATTAATGATAAGGGCTTGTTCGCCCCTGAGTTCCAGTTAATCAATGATGCCAATAACACCCGTTTTTATAATGAGTTGTTCAGCCTTATCCAATGGCACTATAAAGGCAAGCCTTACGCCGACCCTTTTAGCGTTCTAATTAACATCAGTAATCTGAACAAACGGGCTAAGGTGCCAGTAGATTTGGTGAATTACTTGGATTTGATGTTTACAGGCAGTAAATTGCCCGATGATGTCAAAACCGTATTGATGGGTTATATCCGGTCGCTGGATTATAAAAACAGTGCCGGAAACGGTGTGACCCGCTCTTTGGAGGCTTTGTACCTTATCATGAGCTCTCCCCATTACCTCATCCAACGCTAATAAGGAATTTATCATGTCAGCATCTACACATTGGACGCGCCGCAATTTTCTGCACTGTGCGGCGGCAACGGCGGCAGGGTTGGCCAACCGGAAAGCGGCGCTGGGTTTGTTGGCGGGAGCGCAGGCGGCGGCGACACAAGCGGCCGGCGAAGATTACCGCGCCTTAGTCTGTATTTTTTTGGCAGGGGGCAATGATGGTTTTAATGTCTTGATACCCAGCGACGCTACCCGTTACCAAACCTATAAAACTGCACGGGGCAACTTAGCATTTACTACCGATCAATTATTAGCGCTAAACGCCAACAGCAGTAAAACCTATGCGGTGTCCACCAGCGCCCCTGGATTCCAAAGCCTGTATAATAAGGGGCAGTTGGCGTTTTTGGCCAATGTCGGCACCTTGTTAGAGCCGACCACTAAAAAGACTTATTTGGCAGGCACTAACTTACCGCCACAGCTTTATTCCCATAACGACCAATCCGATCAAGGTATGTCCAGTGAATTGGACGCGCTGCAAAAAATGGGTTGGGGTGGGCGTATCGCGGATTTACTCGGTAGTCTTAATGGTACCAGTTCTTTACCTCTAGGGGTGTCGATCGCTGGCAATAATATATTTCAGGTCGGGGCTAGCAGTGTGCCTTATTATATGAGCCCTTATGGGGTCAATAATTTTTATGTGACTTCGGGCGGGGCCACCGACCCTCGCACCAGGACATTTAATAAGATGCTCGGCCTATCGTTGGCTAATGGGAATTTGATGGAGCAAGAATTGGCTAAATCAGTGACCAAATCCATTGGTTTAAGCCAAACCTTAATTACCGCACTGGCAAACAGTTCAATTGGTACGGGTATTTGGCCGGGTTCTTATTTAGCGCAACAACTGCAAATGGTGGCCCGGATGATTAGTGTCAGGAACACTTTTGGCGTAAAGCGGCAGGTTTTTTATGTGGTGCAAGGCGGTTACGACACCCATGATGACCAAGTGTCACGCCATAACAGCTTGATTAGTGATTTGTCTTCAGCTATGGCAGCTTTTCATAGCACAATGGATGAGTTTGGCATAGGTACAGATGTGACTAGTTTCACTTTGTCAGATTTTGGACGCACGCTCACCTCTAATGGTGATGGCAGCGATCATGCGTGGGGTAACGTGCAGATGATCGCTGGTGGTTCGGTGTTAGGTGGTGATGTCTACGGCAAGTTCCCCAGTCAGGTTATTGATGGGGCTGATGATGCCAGCTATGGGCGCTTAATCCCTAGTACGGCGGTTGACCAATACGGGGCGACGTTGGCGCGGTGGTTCGGAGCCAGTGATACCGATTTGGCCACCATTTTTCCGCACCTTAATCGTTTTAGTACTGCTGATCTGGGTTTCATGAACTTGGCGTAAGCCTTGTGTTCCCCTAGGCTGCGCCTTGCCATTGGCGCAGCCATGTAAGGGTAGCTTATGGCGTTACCGTACCTCTGATGAAATACCGCCCCAAGCTATCATAAGTGGAATAGGGTGTGACCGAATTGCCTACGCCCTTGATTGACAAATAATATTGCCCTGCCGGTACTGTCGCGCTGATAACCGCATTGGTCTCGTTCAGAGGATCGACGGTTTTGACCACCGTACCATCCCAACTGTATAAGGTCGCCTTAATATCAAGATTGGCGCCACGGTGGTTGTCATGATAAAAAGCATCCCAAGCAGGGTTCACGGTGATTGTCAGTGGGCCGGCTCCTGCAAAAAAAGAAAACATATCGATATCGTTAAGTTTGCCAATAACACCCTTATTGGCAGTGTTAGCGTCATGCGGGTCGGTTTCAGGGTTGGTGGCGGCAATCGTGCCTGCCGTATCGACCACTAACGGGGTTGCCGTTGCTAAGGTCTTGCCGTGGTCATCAGCGCGGTATTTAAGATTGCTGGCGATAATCGCCATATCATCTTGTTTTTGGTTGGCATCAGGATATTCACCTTTGCTCCATTGGGTGACGTTGGTATAGTAACCCACGCCCATAATAGGCCCCCAAGACACCGCCCCTGTACCCAAGCCGGCATAATAGCCAACGGTGGAGGTGCCATCATGGGACAGCCCCAAGTTATGGCCCATTTCGTGGGAGCTTGCTTCCGCCACATAAGGGGGCCAGCCGCCGCCTAAGTTATTGTAATACACCAAGGCGGGCGAATAATAACTGTAATTGGAGGCTGCCCAAACTCCGACATAAGCCACCCCACCCGCTGTGGAATACGGCATGGCCACGCCATTTTTATCAACGTTTTTAGTGATTAAGATGCGTCCTACCGTAGGGCCGAAGGTTTTCGGCTCTTTAGTGGTGACATCGACATTAAACGGCATATAGTCTTCGGAGATGCGGTGCCAAATATCGGCGATATTGTTCAGTTCGGTAGGGCTGAAGGTGGTAGGTGAACCATCCACATCATAAGGCAGTGCTTTGTAGGTAGTGACACTGCCGTTCCAGGCCGTGCCGGTAATGTCCATGCCGTTAAAATCAAGATAAATGATATTTTTCGCGCCTTTTTTGCTGTGCAGTGAAAACGCGTCAGCAGAGCTGATTAACGGGATTTGCGTGTCAGCATTGGCGAGGGCTGAGGCAGGGGCGGGAGGTGGTAAAAAGCTGTCTACAAAATATACGCCCCCATTTTTGTCCACTTGCATATAGCGAATATCATTATCGGTAAATGCCAATTTCCGTAGCGCGGTGAGAGCTTTGCCTTGGGCTTTGGCGGGTAATTGTTCCAGTTTGGAGCGCAGGCCACTACTGGGCAAATCGCCGATCTGTAATGGCGTTGAAGCTCCCAAACCAAAATGCTGGATGGCTTGCGCGGCTGTTAAAGGGATTAAGGTCATGGCCGCCACGGCCAGCAGCTTTGTTGTCAGAATTTTATATGTATTCATGATACGTCCGCTTAAATTAAAATTATCGAGGTTATTGGTCTTGACATTCCCCTCCCTCAAAGATGGAGGGATTCCATAGTTTCGCCTTTCATGCCCGAAAGGGGTGTTCCTGAAAAACACCTTACTTCAACCCACCTGTACTTGGCAGCCAGATGGAGAAAATACACAGCAACAATGTACCCAACCCGATAACATTAACATAAAAGGCTTAACTTAAAAATTAAAGCAAACGGCTTTATGGATTTGTTAGGCTAAAAAGCGTTTTATTATCGCTTTAAATTTTACGCCGAT
>JACXTQ010000120.1 GCA_016919605.1 Methylovulum sp. | reverse complement strand
CGCCGCTGCCGACTTGCAGCTTACGCGTTGCCGATTGCTCGGCATGATGTTTTTCCTGCTCGGCGGACAGCAGGCGTGAAGCCAACAACGACATGGCGCGGGCGCGGTTTTTATGTTGCGAGCGCTCATCCTGACATTCCACCACCACCCCCGTAGGGATATGGGTGATACGGATCGCCGACTCCGTTTTATTGATATGCTGGCCACCCGCCCCTGAAGCGCGGTAAGTGTCCACCTTTAAATCCGCCGGATTGATGTCGATGGCATCGACTTCCTCCACTTCCGGCATAATCGCCACCGTACAGGCGGACGTATGGATACGGCCTTGCGATTCGGTTTCCGGTACCCGCTGGACACGGTGGGCACCCGATTCAAATTTCAGTTGCGAATACACGTCACGGCCAGAAACGCGCAAAATCACCTCCTTATAGCCGCCGTGCTCACCGGCGCTTTCGCTGATAATTTCCGTTTGCCAGCCTCGGCGTTCGGCATAGCGTTGGTACATGCGCGACAAATCGCCGGAAAAAATCGCCGCTTCGTCACCGCCCGTCCCGGCACGGATTTCCAAAAAGATATTGCGGTTGTCGTTAGGGTCTTTAGGCAATAACAACAACTGCAATTCGTGATCGAGAACCTCCATTTGATTGTCCGCCTCGCGCATTTCCTCCTTAGCCAACTCGCGCATCTCCGCGTCGCTGTCATTAAGCATCTCCTTGGCGGCGGCAAGCAGTTCCTGCGCTTGCTCATAGCGTTTATAGCATTCGACCAGCGGTGTGATTTGGGCGTATTCTTGCCCTAAAGCGCGGAAACGGTTTTGGTTGTTCTGCACTTCCGGTTCCGAAAGCAGGGCGGCGATTTCGTCATAACGTTCGCACAGGTTTTCAAGCTTAGTTTGTATGGATTTTTTCATTGAGTGTCGCTGAGTTTAAAAATTTCGCGGGCAGCGGCGACCAAATCATGACGCTCGTTTTCGGCGGCCATCCTAATTTGGGTGCTGGGCGTATGGATCAGTTTATTGGTCAGAGTGTGGGCGAGACGGCTTAAAGTTTCTTCGGCGGTCGCACCGTTTTTTAGTGCCAGCAGGGCTTTTTGTAGGGCTTCATCACGGATGTGTTCGGCGGATAGGCGAAAGTCACGGATGGTCGATTGCGCCCCTTGGGCGCGTAACCAAGCCAAAAAATAATCGACTTGGGTGTCGATAATCTCCTCCGCCTGTTCCGCCGCTAAGCGGCGTGAATTCATATTTTGGTCGATAGTGTGTTGCAAATCATCGACCGTATATAAATAGACATCCCGCAGTTGCTCCACTTCGGCCTCAATGTCACGCGGCACCGCCAAATCGACCATAAACATCGGCTTGTGCTTACGTTTTTTCAGGGCGCTTTCCACCCGCCCTTTGCCCAAGATCGGTAAAGAACTGGCAGTTGAAGAAATGACAATATCGGCTTCGGCCAAATGGTTGGGCAACTCCGACAAGTCTATCGCATAGCCGTTAAATTGCACAGCCAAGGTATGGGCTTTGTCATAAGTGCGGTTAGCGATGATTAACCGGCCTATGCCCTGTTGGGTTAAATGCCGCGCGGTCAGCTCAATAGTTTCGCCCGCGCCGATCAGCAACGCGGTTTGTTCGCTGAGTTTGTCGAAAATTTGCTGGGCCAACTGCACGGCGGCAAAGGCGACCGACACCGGACTGGAGCCGATGGCGGTGTCGGTGCGGACTTTTTTGGCGGCGGTAAAGGTATGTTGGAACAATTTGCCCAAATGCTTGCCTAATGTTCCGGCATCGCAAGCCGCCTGATAAGCGGTCTTCATTTGCCCCAAAATTTGCGGTTCGCCCAAAATCATCGAATCCAAGCCGCTGGCGACCCGAAAAATATGCCGGATCAAGCCGCTGTCGGTATGGCTATACAGATATGGGGTAAAGTCATGGGCGTTAAGGTGTTTGTTGCGGGCCACCCAGTCAATTAAGCTTTGCTGGTTGGCGGTGCTGGCGGCGCAATAAAATTCGGTGCGGTTGCACGTTGATAGTATTGCGGCCTCATTAATCCCGTTAATGTTATGAAGTTCTTGCAAGGAGGGTTGCAAGGCTTCGGCAGGGAATGATAGCCGTTCCCGGACGGAAACCGGGGCGGTTTGATAATTAATCCCTACGGCAAGTAGTGTCAGGGTGTGGGTGGTCAATTGGACGTTACCGGTTTGGGTATGGCTTTTGCCTGAGTGGCAATAGCTTAAATTAAGCCCTTGCAAGTGGCTTTTTGCTAAAACAGCCGTATATTATCCCGCTCTATGCCAAGAAATAGAATAGCTTAATGAAAATGGTGTAATCAGCTCTCTAAATCGAGGGCTTTTTCTGCTAATCTATAGCCCTACCTTTGAGACCTAAAATAGGATTGTGAGTGTTAACTTTTAGACTGTTTATTTTTAGATTATTCTCAGCAACAATGCTAGTCCTGCTTTATGGTTGTGCTAGTGCGCCAGAAAAGCCGCAGACTCCTGCCTCATCTCCGTTATCCGGCATCCCTGCCCAACCCAAACAAAAGGCCAAAGACCCCGCCACATCCATAGACCCTGATGTGTTGTTTATGTTGTTGACCGCCGAGCTGGCGGGCCAGCGTGGACAATATGATATTGCTTTGGAAGGCTATATGGAAGCGGCAAAACGCGTCCATGACCCCCGCTTTGCCGAACGGGCCGCCATGATCGCCATGTATCTGAAAGATGGCAATAGACTTAATGAGGCGGTGAAGTTATGGCTAAAGCAAGACCCCAATAATGCCACAGCCCGCAAATTTGCCGCATTATCGGCCTTGCAAGCGGGCGATAAGGTGGCGGCGGTGGCGCATATCGAAGTGTTATTGAAAAATGATCCGGCTGGTTTTGATAAGGCCGTACTGGAGTTGGCTTCGGCCTTACAAAAAGCCAATAAATCCGCGTTGATGTTTGAGGTTTTGGATACGGTGTCCAGCAAACACCCTGACCAAGCCACGGTGTATTTTGTTGAAGCGCTGTTGGCCGCACAAATGGATAAGCCGGATGTCGCCGAGATTAAGGTCGCCGAAGCTTTGCGGGTACAGCCTAATTGGGATAAAGCCCTGATGTTGCAGGCGCAACTGGCGATAGTTTCAGGCAACTTCGCCAAAGCTAAAGGCCTGTTAGAAACTGCCGTGCGTAAAAACCCCGACGATTTGAAAATCAAAAAGGTGCTGGCGCAGGTTTTATTGAAAAATAAAAATTATGACGAAGCCCTTCAACTCTATCAGGCCATCGTCAAGGCCAGCCCTAAAGAATATGACAGCCGTTTGGCCTTAGGTTTGGTGTACTTGCAACAAGATCGCCCCGATGATGCCGAGGAGGCTTTTAAGCACTTATTAAAAGAACCGCAATGGCAACCGCAAGCCAGTTATTATCTGGGCAAAATTGCCGAGCACGACAATGACATCGATAAAGCCCTGGCTTGGTATGACAAGGTTAATGATGAGCGCCTAGGCTTTGAGGCGGGTATTGCCGCCGTTGGCCTATTGGCGAAAGACAAGCAGTTTGCCAAGGCGGAAAACCGTTTGGAGATGTTGGCGAAAAAATACCCCCAACAGAAAGTGCGTCTGGTGATCGTGCAATCGGAATTGTTGAACCAGCAACAACAGTATGAAAAGGCCTTTGCCTTATTGAGCAAGGCCTTGGTGGACTCGCCGGATGAGCGCGAATTGCTCTATGCACGGGCCTTGATGGCCGAACACGTCGGCAAATTGGACGTGTTGGAAGCGGATTTGCAAAAGATTATCAGCAAACACCCGGACAATGCCGAAGCCTTAAATGCCCTAGGCTATACCTTGGCCGACAAAACCACCCGTTACCCGGAAGCCGAACGTTATTTGCAACGGGCGTTACGCCTTAACCCCGATGAAGCGGTGATACTGGACAGTTATGGCTGGTTGCAGTTTAAGATGGGCAACTTTGCCAAAGCCTTGGATTATCTGCAACGCGCTTATGCCAAGCAAAAAGAAACTGAAATTGCCGCGCATCTGGCGGAAGTGTTATGGGCCATGGATAAAAAAGACCAAGCCAAAAAACTTTATAACGAAGCCGTTAAAGACGCGCCCGATGACCGTTATTTGCTGGAATTTAAAACCCGTATCTTGAACCAAGCCCATTAGCCGTGAGTCGTATATTTCAAACGGTCAAGTTTTCGGTTTTAAGATTAACCGTTCACCCTGAGCTTGTCGAAGGGTGGACGGTTAATCCGTTTATCGCTCGACGATCAACCGAAGTTCCTGTGAAACAAACTCACCACGAACGGATTAACCTAAAAAATCGAACAATTGACCATCTAGGGTATATATCTAGGGTTGCGGCAGTGGCTTTGGCATTGCTGGTGTCGGCCTGTAATAACGTCGATGTTGTGCCTGACGGCAGTTATTCCCGCGCCGTGTTGGCAAAGCAGCCGCCAGTAGGGCATTGGGCATTGGATGGCCGTTTGTCATTAAGCAGTGCCAAAGACTCGTGGTCAGCCAGTTTGGCGTGGGAGCACGGCGCTGATGACGTGCTTAAGTTGTCCGGCCCCTTAGGGCAGGGTGGGGCGGTTATCCGTCTGAACGGCGATGGGGTCAGCATTGATAGGGGGGGCGGCAAGGTGCAAACTTCCACGCAACCGGAAGCCTTTATCAACCAGCAATTGGGCCTGTCCGTGCCGATTAGGGCCTTAAGCTATTGGGTTGTCGGCCTGCCCGAACCTGGGCAAGCCTTTGTCGATATGCCGTCCGGTTTCCGCCAAGCCGATTGGCTGGTGGAATACAAGCAAATGCAGCCTGCCGCCCATCGTCTGTTGCCGCGCAAAATGACTGTCATGAATGGGCAGGCCAAACTTAAGTTAATTATTGAACAATGGGTTATAAAAGGCGAAGATGGACATTAACCACGCATTATGGGCGGCCTCTTGGCCGGCTCCGGCCAAACTGAATTTGATGCTGCGTATCGTCGGACGTAGGGCGGATGGTTATCACTTGTTACAAACGGTGTTCCAATTTGTTGAGCTGGGTGACTGGATACGTTTCCAACCCGATCCTAGTGGCCGTGTCACCCTAAAAAATCCGCTGCTAGGTGTTATAGAATCTGATGATTTGACGGTCAGGGCCGCTAACTTGCTAAAAGTGGCCACCGGTTGCCGCTACGGCGTGTGCATGGACGTAACCAAAAACTTGCCGATGGGCGGCGGCCTAGGTGGCGGTAGTTCCGATGCCGCCACTGTGCTGGTGGCCTTGAATACCTTATGGGATTTGCAATTATCGACCGAAAAACTCATGGAACTGGGTTTGTCATTAGGTGCGGACGTGCCGATTTTTGTCTTCGGTCATGCCGCTTGGGCGGAGGGCGTGGGGGAAAAAATCCAAGCGATAACCGTTCCAGAGCAATGGGTTGTGATTATTAAGCCCGATTGCCATGTCAATACGAAAGAAATTTTTTGCGCAGAGGAATTGACAAGGGATAGCAAATCTATCAAAATAAGCGACTTTACAGCAGGGCAGCAACAAAACGATTGTCTTGATGTGGTTTGCCAGCGTTATCCATCCGTTAAAGATGCTTTG
>JACXTQ010000119.1 GCA_016919605.1 Methylovulum sp. | reverse complement strand
GGATCAAAACAAGCGCGTTCCGCCAGGTTTTTTTTCAGTACCGCTTTACCTTGCCATAACCAATAAGGGATGGCTAAAGCCTCCAAGGGTCTGTCACATAAAACCCTCACTGCGGATTCGTGCAACATATCTGTGCGCGTCAAAGTACCGTCAAGGTCAATGACAAGAGGGATTGCAGTCAAAATAATTCACTCGTAGTTGGACGCAGGGCAGACCCCAAAACTGGGTCGGAGTAGATTAATATTTTAGGGGTAAAGAGCTACAATTGTACCGGATTACCGGCAATGTTCAAATCGGGTAGTTGCTTGATTTTGTTGGCAACAGTGGATTGGCAGTTACCTAAGTGAGCTATTCGTCATAGTGACCACGGTAAAATACTCACCAGTGGATAACAGTTGCCGATAGCGTGACCGTTCGACAAACCCCCGTTTTTGATAAAAGGGTTCACCTGACAGCGTGGCGGTCAAGTATAAAGTTTCAACGCCACTTCGCAAACATTCATCTGTACAGCTATGCAAAAGCTGACTCGCCACACCTTTGCGAGCAAACTCAGGATGGACAAAAAAACCTCTTAGCTCTGCTTGCCGAGGATTGGCACTGTCAATCGTCCAACCACCACAAGCAATAATAACCTCCTCGTAACTGACGATCAAAAAGCTACCTGCGGCAATCAGTTCTTCTATACCCTCCACCAACTCCAACGCCGCCTCTATTTCCGAATGCGTATAATATTGTGCTTGTAGTGTTTGCGCCGATAATGCAATAATCTCCCAGATAATGGCAACATCGCCTAAGCTCGCTTTGTAGATATTTAGCTTCATAATGGCCGCCGACAAAAAAAGCCTTAGCAAAGCCTATTTGGCCGCCTCTAGTTTTTCCTCGGCATCCAGCCACGCCATCTCCGCTTCTTCCAAAGCCTTATCCACCTTAATCTTCCTATCCAGTAATTCTTTCAGGCGATTTTTTGCCAAGTCATCATACAGTGCCGGATCGGCCAGTTCCTGAACTAATTGCAGTTGTTCCTGATGATATTTTTCCACCGCCAATTCGGCTTTTTTCAAGCTATCATACAGGGGTTTATGACGCTGGCGGCGTTCGGCATCTAGTTTACGCTGATCTTTGCGCGAAACCGTGGCGGTTTCGACAGTAGCGGATTTTTCGGTAGCTTTTTTCTGTTCGGTCAACCAGTTGCGATAATCATCCAAATCGCCATCAAAATCCTGTACTTTACCATCAGCCACCAATATCAATTGATCAGTGACCGAGCGTAATAAATGGCGGTCATGCGAAACTACCACCATAGCACCTTGAAAATCCTGTAAAGCGACACTTAAGGCGTGGCGCATTTCCAAATCCAAATGGTTGGTCGGCTCATCCAGCAGCAGCAAATTAGGATTTTGGTAAACCAATATCGCCAAGACCAAACGGGCTTTTTCACCGCCCGAAAAAGGCTTGACCGCTTCCAACACCTTATCGCCCTGGAAATCAAAACCGCCTAAAAAGTTACGCAAATCTTTTTCGGTGGCTTGTTTATCCAATTGTTGCAAATGCCATAACGGGCTTTCATCCAAGCGCAATTGCTCCAGTTGATGTTGGGCAAAATAGCCGATTTTAAGGCCTTCGCCCATTAGCCGCGTACCCGTTTTCGCCGCCATATCCCCTGCCAAAACCTTAATCAAGCTAGACTTACCGGCTCCATTCGGACCTAGCAAGCCTATTCTATTGCCTGGGGCAATAGTGAGACTAGCATTTTTAATGACGGCTTTGTCACCATAACCGATATCGGCCTTTTCCAATTTCAACAAGGGATTAGGCATTCTGCCCAAACTTGGAAAACTAAAATCAAAAGGCGAATCAACATGGGCTTGGGCAATAAGCTCCATACGCTCCAAAGCTTTGATACGGCTTTGTGCTTGCCTCGCCTTGGTGGCTTGGGCTTTAAAACGATCAACAAAACTTTGAATATGGGCAATTTCACGTTGTTGTTTCAAATAAGCGGATTGTTGCTGCGCCAATTTTTCCGCCCGCATTTTTTCAAAAGCCGAATAATTGCCGGTATAAATTTCAGCTTTATTATTTTCGATATGGACAATATGGTCGGTGATGGTATCCAAAAAATCTCGGTCATGGGAAATTAACAACAACGTACCGAGATACTTACACAACCAATCTTGTAGCCAAATGACCGCATCCAAATCTAAATGGTTAGTCGGCTCATCCAATAACAAAACATCAGAGCGGCACATTAAAGCTTGTGCTAAATTTAGACGCATCCGCCAACCACCGGAAAAAGAGCTGACTAACTTATTTTCCTGATCAGGGCGAAAACCCAAGCCATCCATTAACCGTGCCGCACGGGCTTGAGCGGTATAACCACCTATCGTTTCCAGCAAAGTATGCAGTTCGGCTTGCCGTATACCATCGTTGGCGGCTTCGGCGACCGCCAAGCTCGCTTGCACTCGCCGTAACTCGGCATCACCATCAACCACGTAGTCTATCGCGGCACGGGCGATAGCTGGGGTTTCTTGGGCAACATGGGCGATTTCCAAATTAGGGGGCATCGAAAACTCGCCTTCATCAGGATGCAATTCATCCCTGACCATAGCAAAAAGGCTTGATTTACCCGCACCATTAGCTCCGGTAAATCCCACTTTTTGGCTTTTATGTATAGTAAAAGAGGAATTGGCAAACAATACCCTTACACCTCGGCGCAGGGCAATATTTTTAAAATTTAACATGGATAAATAAAGTCAAAAACGGGAGGGAGGGTGTCACGCACGGCGTGATCATTTTGCTAACGAAGGGTTTATTTTATAGGAAACTGGTCAAATTATGACCATCCAAAACCGTGCGTTTTGTAAAAACAAAACGGACAGGAAAATATAACGGAATGGCCGATTACTAAAAAATAAGACCTTATTTTTAAGGGCTTTTTAAAGCCAGCGCAAACGAAAAAATGATGGCTTGCACAAAAAAAAACCCCTGCCAGTTATAAACCGACAGGGGTTCCAATTCTTAACTTTTAAACTAAGTTATTGCTAAGCTTAGATGAAAGTTGGAATTAATGGAGCATCGATGGTGATCAACTGACGTTTGCCAGCTTCATCATAGAAGAACAACAAACCAGCAAAACGGCTATCTGGATCGTAGATCAAGTCAGCTAAACGGTAAACTTCCCATGCAGCGTCAGAAGCAGTAACTTGAACTGTTCTTGATTGACCTGGAGCCAGAGGGCTGTTATCGCTAACAGTTAAACCTTCTTCAGCCAGCAAGTCATCAGGATAGCCAGTTTCGTCTTGAGCAACATTAGCGTCCAAGAAACGTACGCCAGCAGTGTTGAACTC
>JACXTQ010000118.1 GCA_016919605.1 Methylovulum sp. | reverse complement strand
TAATTGAGCCCTAAGCATTGCGTACTTCATTCTTGCCAGTGCGCTAAAGCCGCTACCAACAAGATTTTAGAGGTGGATTTAAAGCGAGAATTATTTGCTTGAAGCGTTTATAGGGAGGCAGGTAATCCACCTATAAACTCTATGAAAGAGGTGTATCGGATATAAAAAACCATTGGTTTGAGGCAAGCGTTTAATCGTTATCCCAAAAAGTGGCTTTTTCTAGTTTTACTGAAAATGGGCTTTTATAACCCATTGATTTAATTGGTCGGGACGACAGGATTTGAACCTGCGACCACTTATCCCCCAGACAAGTGCGCTACCAAGCTGCGCTACGCCCCGATATTGTTTCCCACCCAGCTTTATGCGTAAGCGAAAAGACGGCTATTATACTATTTAAGTTGGCTGAGGACTATAAAAAAATGCGGTAATACGCTGTTGCTACGTTTTCGTATCTTTGCAAGGGTGTAAGGCGTAGGCTCTGCAAGCGGTTTTGCCCGATATTGTACCGCTACGATAAGGGAAGCTTAGGGTTTATGGAAGGTGTCCGGCATTTACTGTTTTTACTGAACATGGGTTTTTATAACCCATTGATTTAATTCGTCAGGACGACAGGATTTGAACCTGCCACCACAATACGCGTCAAAAAAATCAACTGCTTACGCCACCGTCTACCGCCAAAACCTACTACAACTTACCCCGCGCAACCACGCTTATTGTTGGGGCTTGTGACGTTTTTACTACGCTTATTTTGTATTTTTAGTCTGATCGTCCGGTTGCGCCATAATCTCATCATAGCGTTACCCGCCGAAATGATTCTCAAGATATTGGGTTGCCACACCATGAAGGCTTTGGTGTTCATAAGGCTAACCTCTTGCCTTGATGGGACAACCAAGTTAAGCCATAAATTCAAATTTCAACTATTAACGCAGACAGAGCCTTGATCATGCCGATCAAGGCCCATCGGGTTTGTATTTGCTTAGTGGCCAGTGGGTTGGCCAGTCATCTGTTCTGGCGGCATTGCAAACAACAAGTCGGCCAAATCATCGGCATGTTCTTCCTCCACTGCAAGGATAGACTCCAGCAGGCGCTGGGTGGTTGGGTCTTGGTTGCCCAAATACTGGATAACTTCCCGATAACTGTCAATGGCTATCCTCTCCGCCACTAGGTTCTCCTTGATCATGTCCGCCAAAGTCACCCCTTCCACATACTCGGCATGGCTGCGGCCCAATAAACCTTCGGGTGATAAATTGGGTTCGCCGCCTAGTTGGACTATGCGTTCGGCCAGCAGGTCGGCATGTCCTTGTTCTTCGTTTGAGTGTATCAGGAATTCTTCGGCCACCGCCTGGGAGTGGATGCCCCGCACCATAAAATGATGGCGGCGGTAGCGTAACATGCAAACAATCTCAGTCGCCAACGCGCCATTAAGTAAGGTGAGGACAGCCTCCCGGTCGGCGATATAGCCCACCGTCACCGCACCCGCTTCAATATGTTGGCGGGCCCGTTGGCGCAGGGTAGAAGTGTCGGTCATCACGAATTGGTTTTTCATCAGTTTCTCTTAAGTGTTTGTTAAAGGGTGGATAAGTTCAGGATGGCTCTAAATGTTAGGCCAGATGGGCTTAGATACTAGCGGTAAAAATCAGTGTTGTCGGTGCGTTGTGCCGCATAAACCTTAAGCCCCCCATCAATAGCCACCCCGGCCTATTGTGCGATACCGTACCGACTCCGCTTAGTTTTCCAGTTAGAGTGTTTGCAAGGCCATAACGTGGCCTTAAGTCACCATCCTGTATTGCGGGATGGTTTAGTTATCTTTGATGGCACTTGCCATACTAGAGCGATATCCCATGAATCACTTAAGCCATTCTGTAGAAGCCATGCAAGCCTGTATAAAGGCGTGTTGCCATTGCCACAAAGTTTGCCTGCAAACCGCCATGAACCATTGCCTTGAGGCGGGTGGCAAGCATGTTGAGGCGGAACACTTTCGCCTGACGATGAATTGTGCCGAGATATGCCAAACTTCTGCCAATTTCCAACTTAGCGGTTCCGTTTTTCATCAGCAACTTTGCGGAGTGTGTGCCGCCATTTGTGAAGCCTGCGCGATTGATTGCGAGAAAATCGGCGGCATGGCCGAATGCGTACAAGCGTGTCAGGAATGCGCCGAGAGTTGTCGCGGCATGTCAGCTACCCAGCACTAAGCTAAGAGGCTTGGGGGTGATGGTCGTTTATCCAAGACAGTTAGGGTTGTTCACGGTGCTAGCGATAGCCTTGACGGCCTGTGGCGAAGTGGCGCAGTTGCCGCTTTCGGCTGGCATTGGCCGCCATCCCCAACTGCCGCCACCCACGCCAACGTTGATTCCCACGGTCAACATCGCCCAAGCGGTGGGTTGGTCTGTACAAGGTAAGCCCATCGCGGCCTCAGGGCTGGCTGTAAACGCTTTTGCGCGTGGGCTGGATCATCCTCGTTGGCTTTATGTCTTGCCCAACGGCGATGTTTTGGTTGCTGAAACTAATGCACCGCAACGCATTGAAGAGGGGACAAGTTTCAAAGGCTGGCTTATGCGGCAGCTCATGGATAAGGCTGGCGCAGGCGTGCCTAGCGCCAACCGCATCACCTTATTGCGTGATACTGATGGCGACGGCGTGGCGGACATGCGGGCGGTGTTCATTGAAGGGCTTCATTCGCCCTTTGGCATGGCATTGGTAGGCAAGGATTTTTATGTCGCCAATACGGATGCGCTGATAAGGTTTCCTTATAGCGAAGGTAAAACCCATATAGCCCAGCCGGGCATTAAGGTGTTGGACTTGCCCGCCGGGGACATCAATCACCATTGGACTAAAAATATCCTGGCAAGCAAGGATGGCTCCCGGCTTTATGTGACAGTCGGCTCAAACAGTAACGCGGCCGAGAACGGTATGGATCAAGAGTCGGGCCGTGCCGCCATTTGGGAAGTGGATTTAAAGCGTGGCAGCCATCGCGTCTACGCCTCAGGTTTACGCAATCCCAACGGACTGGCGTGGTCTCCAGATAACGGGGCGCTTTGGGCGGTTGTTAACGAGCGTGATGAAATCGGTAGCGATTTAGTCCCTGATTACTTGGCTTCGGTGGCTGATGGCAGCTTTTTTGGCTGGCCTTATAGCTATTTTGGCGGACATTTGGACGACCGTGTACAGCCGCAACGCCCTGATTTGGTGGATAAAGCAAGTTTGCCGGATTACGCGCTTGGAGCGCATACTGCCTCGCTCGGCTTGGCATTTTCCAACAGCACCGCATGGCCGACACCCTTTGCCAACGGGGTTTTCATTGGTCAGCACGGTTCGTGGAACCGGAAACCGCGTAGTGGCTATCGGGTCATTTTTGTACCTTTCAAAGACGGCAAGCCCTTTGGCGAACCCTTGGATGTGCTGACAGGATTTGTTAGCGAAGAGGGCGTGGCGTTCGGAAGGCCGGTAGGCGTGGTCTTGGACAAGCAAGCGGCGTTGCTGGTGGCCGATGATGTCGGCGACAGTGTCTGGCGGGTCACGGTATCACCGATGACAAAAACAAATAAATAAGCAAACTCACCCAAATAATCCAGGAAAACTAACCATGACCACATTTACCACTCAAGACGGCACAGAAATCTACTATAAGGATTGGGGCACGGGGCCAGCCGTGGTTTTCAGCCACGGTTGGCCGCTTAATGCCGATGCTTGGGAAAAGCAGATGGTTTTCTTGGCGTCCAATGATTATCGCTGTATTGCCCATGACCGGCGTGGGCATGGGCGTTCAAGCCAGCCTTGGCAGGGCAACGATATGGACACTTACGCCGATGATTTATCCGAGCTTATTGAAAAATTGGCTGTGAGCGGCATTACCCTGGTCGGCCACTCGACGGGTGGTGGCGAGGTCGCCCGTTACATTGGCCGCCACGGTAGCCAGCAGGTCGCCAAAGTCGTATTGGTGGGTTCAGTTACTCCGCTGATGCTCAAGACCGAGGATAATCCCGATGGCTTGCCGCTCAAGACCTTTGATGGCATCCGTGCAGGAGTCAGCGCCGACCGGGCGCAGTTTTTCAAAGAGTTGAGCAAACCGTTCTACAGCGCTACCGGGCCTGACGCAAAAGTCAGCAAAGGCATCCGTAACGCATTTTGGTTGCAAGCCATGCAGGGCGGCCTCAAGAACGAATTGGACTGTATCAAGGCCTTCTCCGAGACAGATTTTACTGAAGACCTTAAGGCGTTCGATATTGAAACGCTCATCATCCACGGTGATGACGACCAGATAGTGCCGATTGATGCGTCGGCGCACGCCTCATACCGACTGATAAAAAATGCTGTTTTGAAAATCTATCCCGGTGCCCCTCATGGCCTGACTGACACCCACAAAGACGAGCTGAATGCGGACTTGCTGGCTTTTCTCAGGAACTGAGGGTACTGGCGTATTGCGCTAACGAAGCCACGATAACGCCAGTGTCAACCATCTTTTTGATAATAAGGTGACAATATGAATAAAACACTTCACCTATTTTTAAAATGGCAATGGCCAATGTGCGGGGCTTTTTTGTTATCAGCGTGTTATCCGCTTACCGTGAACTTGAATGTTGCCACTGATAAGCCCATTGCCCTTTATTGGATTGTTGATAAACCCATCGAAGTTAAACTGTATACCACCGTTGCGGTCACTAAACTGCCAGCCATACAAGCCGATGGCAATATAGGCATCACTAAGCTGCCACCCATAAAATTGGCGCATTAAGGCATAAGGGCAAGGGTGTCCTAGGCAACAACTTAACGCCGACTTTTGGGGTAATACCGATAATAACAGTTAACGGAACAATCATCCGCTAGGATTTTCGCCAAGCATTAAGTGCGGCCAAATTATCCCTTGATATGTGCGAAAACGAACAGATATGTAGTTGCGTATCGTGCAAAATTTCCTAAATTCAATTGCTTGGAAATACATTATGATCCCTTCTAATTTATTGGCCGCTGACACCTTCG
This sequence comes from Methylovulum sp., assembly GCA_016919605.1. Lineage (GTDB taxonomy): Bacteria > Pseudomonadota > Gammaproteobacteria > Methylococcales > Methylomonadaceae > Methylovulum. The sequence continues at coordinate 366 of JACXTQ010000118.1, read as the reverse complement.
GGGGCGGACATGACCCGTCCGCCAGTTGCCTTGAACCTATGCAAGCCCAGTCTAGTGCCGTGTCCTGGGGTGCCATTATGGCGGGAGCGGCAACAGTGGCGGCCTTGTCGCTAATCCTGTTGATGTTAGGCACAGGCCTAGGGCTATCCTCGGTGTCGCCTTGGTCATACAACGGCGTAAGCGCTTCGACCTTGGGTGCCTCGACTATTTTGTGGCTGGCCGCCACTCAGATTATCGCTTCAGGTATGGGAGGTTATCTTGCTGGTAGGCTCAGAACAAAATGGATTGCCGTGCATACAGATGAGGTTTATTTCCGTGACACTGCGCATGGCTTTTTGGCTTGGGCCATTGCCTCGCTGGCGACCG
>JACXTQ010000117.1 GCA_016919605.1 Methylovulum sp. | reverse complement strand
GCTGTCACAATTGATCCACGAGCTTGAATCCGATGAAGCCATCCGTCTTACCCGTCATGGCAAGCCGGTTGCCGTGATGCTCTCAGAAGCCAGTTACCAAAAGTTGACCCAAAAAAATAAGGGCTTGTTTCAAGCCATCCAGCACTGGCGTAGCCAATGGGATGAAGATTGCGCATTGACCGAAGCCGAGCTTAAGGCCTTACGCGCCACCAGTCAGGGCAGGGCATTCGCATGGGACGAATAAGCTATTTGCTGGACAGCAATATCCTCTCAGAACCTGCCCGCCTAAAACCTAATGAGAGGGTGTTACAACGCTTTGCCGACCATGATGGTGCGTATGCAACCGCAGCGGTTGTTTGGCATGAAATGGTGTATGGCTGCGAGTTATTGCCTACGTCTAAAAGGAAAAGCCAGCTACACTCTTATTTGGCGATGTTAGTGGCGAATGGCTTGGTGGTCTTGCCGTTTGACCAAGCCGCCGCCGAAGGCTACGCCAAAGAACGCGCCAGATTACAACAGCAAGGCAAAACCTGCGCTTACGCCGATGGTGAAATCGCCGCGATAGCCATATCCAGGCAATTAACCTTAGTGACCCGAAACACCCAAGATTTTCAGCATTTCCAAAACTTGGTCTTGCAAAACTGGTTTGAGTAAGCGATGCGGTCAGTGTAAGTTAAACTATTTGGGTTTTACAGGTGGCGAAAAACTCGGCACATTGACAGCCCCTGCCTAGCCCACTATGCTTGATACCTGAGCCAGCTGCAAAAATTTCAGCTTCCCCCCTGACCCTTACTCCTTAACTGCTCACCATGCACAACGCTATCGATCACTTGTTAACGTCCGCCAATGAGATCATCCTTGGCAAAGACCATAAAATCCGCTTGGCGGTCTGTTGCCTGTTGGCACGCGGACATTTGCTGATTGAAGACATTCCCGGTGTCGGCAAAACCACGCTGGCGCATACGCTGGCAAAATTGCTGGGTTTGCATTATCAGCGTATCCAATTTACTAGCGATTTGCTGCCCGCCGATATTCTGGGCGCGTCAGTGTTTGACAGTGCCAACAATACCTTTAAATTCCATCCGGGGCCGGTGTTTAACCAGATGGTGCTGGCCGATGAGGTCAACCGCGCCACGCCTAAAGCCCAAAGCGCGTTGCTGGAGGCGATGGAGGAACAGCAAGTGACGGTGGAGGGTAAAACTTATCCCTTGCCTAGTCCGTTTTTTGTCATCGCCACCCAAAACCCTTCCCACCAAATCGGCACGTTCCCTTTGCCCGAATCGCAACTGGATCGTTTTTTGATGCGCATTGAGTTGGGTTATCCTGACCAAGCCGCCGAACGCGCTTTATTGGCGGGGCAAAGCCGCCAGCAGTTGCTCGAATCGCTCACCGTGCAATTGCCGCCGCCACAATTACACGCCATCCAACAAGCGGTGACTGACATCCATGTGTCGCCCGCCTTATTGGATTATTGCCAAGCCTTGATTAACTTTACCCGTACTTCGCCCGAATACCCGTGCGGTTTGTCACCGCGTGGCGGCTTGGCGTTGTTGCGGGCCGCCAAAGCGTGGGCGTTGATGCACCGCCGTGATGCAGTGTTGCCCGAAGATATACAGGCGGTATTGGCAGCGGTCGCGGGCCATCGTTTACGCGCAGGTAGTAGCCATTCCGAGGCCATTGTCGCGCCGTTACTGGAAAAGGTGGGCATCCATTGACCGAGCAAACGCTGACCGAGCGTGTTAAGACCCACCGTTTTTTTACGGGGGAAAGGGCGTTGGATAACCAGCCTATCCTGTTGAACCATCGGCGGGTGTTTATCTTGCCCACCCAACGTGGCTTGGGGTTTGCCGTGCTGGTGGGAGTGTTATTGTTGATCGCCTTTGTTTATAACAATAACTTGGCCTATTTGCTGACGTTTCTGGTCGCCAGTGTGTTTTTCATTACCACCTTGCATAGCTTTAAGGCCTTATCGGGTCTGGTGGTGCAGCCAGGCCAAGCCAAGCCGGTGTTTGCCGGCACCCCCGCCCGTTTTGACATTTATCTGGACAACCCGTCCAATCATCCGCGTCCGCATTTGCACATCACCTTAGAAAACACCGAAAGCCTGACCATCCCGCCGCAAACCAAAGCCAGCATTTCCCTGTCTTCGGCCACCTACCGGCGGGGTTGGCATCAGGCGGGTAAGGTCACGGTGTCCAGCACTTACCCGTTGGGCTTGTTTAGGACGTGGTCGCCGATACGCTTTAATCTGAAAGTGCTGGTATATCCCAAGCCCGCCGTCCACGGTAGTCCGTTCCCTGAGTCCGCCGCTGGCGAGGTGCAGCAAGGTTTCAGTAAAAAAGGTGCGGATGATTTTTATGGGATGCACGAATACCAAGCTGGCGACCCCGTCCGCCATATCCATTGGAAAGCCTATGCCAAGGGTTTGGGGCTGTACAGCAAGCAATACGGGGGCGGCAGTTCCGCGCAAATCTGGCTGGATTATGAGCAAACATCAGGGCATGATAAAGAGGAGCGCCTTAGCCAATTATGCCGCTGGGTGCTGGAAGCCGACCAAGCCGGGCTGAGTTACGGTTTTGTACTACCGGGCTTAAAGCTGGCCCCGGAAAGCGGGGTGGCGCATAGCCAAAAATGCTTGGAGGCCTTGGCGTTGTTTTAGGCTTTGTCTTTTCCTATCCTATTTCCGCTTGGTGCGGCGGAAGTATAGCTTTTTATGGCTGTGTCCGAATAATAGCGGTCTATCCTTGTCAATAACCACAGCTCTGCCTAACTCCCAAACTTCGAGCCGCTTCATGATCGCAAACCTTGACAAAAACGTGTTGGTTTTCTTGCTCGCGTCTATCGCGTTGATTGTCTTCCCACATATTTACCATATCCCCATCAATATCTTCGCCTATTTTTATTTGCTGATAGGTTGGCGGTTTGTCGGGGTTTGGCGGCCACACTGGTTGCCTAACCGCTGGCTGGTGTTTTTGTTGACAGTGATTGGTATCGGTTTGGTATACCTGCAACATCAGGGCATTTTTGGGCGTGATTCGGGAACGCGTTTGTTTGTCGTGGCGCTAGGCCTAAAGCTGATGGAGATAAAAACCGAGCGGGATTTATATTTGGTCACGTTTTTGGCGTTTGTGGTCGCCGCTTCGCAGTTTCTCTACACGCAAAGCCTAGTGATGGCGGCGTATATCCTCTTAGTGTGCTGCACCTTGATCGCTACCTTGGTGTGCATCAACAGCCGCCAACCGCAACCGTGGGACGCGCTAAAAACCGCCGCGACCATTGTCGTGCAGGCCCTGCCTATCGCCATAGTCGCCTTTATCCTGTTTCCGCGTATGGAAGCCCCACGCTGGATGTTGCTGAACGACCGCCAGCAAGCGCGTATGGGCTTAAGTGACATGATGGAACCGGGTTCCATCAGCGACTTAGGGCAATCGACCGAACTGGCGTTTCGGGTGCAGTTTATCGGCCCGATGCCGCCACCTGCACAACGCTATTGGCGCGGGCCGGTCTTGAGCAAAACCGATGGCAAGCGCTGGCAGCCATCACCCCATCAAGGTTTTGCCCAGTTTATGGACAAGCCGGTATTTACCGGCAAACCCTATCAATACACCTTATTGATGGAGCCGCAGAATAAAAATTGGGTGTTTGCGCTGGATATGCCCGCTGAATTTACCCAGCCACTGGCGCGTAACGTCACTTATCAATTGATTACGTCCGCCAATCCCGATAAGCGTTCAGAATATAAGATCACCTCATACCCACAATACAACACCGGCTACATCACCCGCATCGAATACGCCGATGCCATCCAATTGCCCGCGCCGCCCTCGCCGGAAATTAACGGTTTAGTCACGCAACTGCATGGCTTTGACAGCCCACCGGAAGTGTTTATCAAAGCGCTATTGGCACATTTTCATAACGAAGACTTCCATTATACGCTGACCCCGCCGATTATGGACGACAAGCCGATAGAGACGTTTTTGCTGAAAACCCGCTACGGTTTTTGCAGCCACTACGCCTCCGCTTTTGTGTATCTGATGCGCACCGCCCATATTCCGGCACGGGTAGTGACCGGGTATCAGGGCGGCGAATTTAATAAGGCGGGTAACTTTTTGGAAGTCCACCAATACGATGCCCACGCTTGGACAGAAGTGTGGCTGGAGGGTAAAGGTTGGGTGCGGGTAGACCCCACCGCCGCCGTCGCCCCTGAGCGTATCGAGCAGAACATCAATATTGATGCCTTGGCACAGGATGCTGTCATCCAATTTGCCAGCGATGCCGACACTAAGCAAGCGTCCGCATGGTTAAAACACGCACGCGAATTATTGGGCAATGTCGATTACAACTGGCAACGCTGGGTCATTAACTATAACAGCAACAACCAAGCGAAATTCTTGGCTAATTTGGGCGTGGATAACCTTAAGGCCATGATTTATTGGATGCTGGGATTGACTGCCTTCATCACTGCCGTATTAAGCTTTATATTATTGTACCAGCGGCCTAAAACCACTGACCAAGCCTTACGCCATTACCAACAGTTTTGCCGAAAATTAGCGAAATATGGGCTAATCCGCCAGCCTGGCGAAGGTGAAACCGCTTTTGCCGAGCGGGTTAAGGTCGCCTTGCCACAAGCTGGCGAAGCCGTAGGGCAAATTACCCACATTTTTGTTGGCCTGCGCTATGGTAGGGTCGCGAGATCTGAGGATTTGCAACGGCTGGCGCAACAGGTCAGGGAGTTTCGGGTGGAAGAGATAAAATAATGGTCGTGGGTTGTTTGGCTGGGTAAGGTAAATTTGTCATACACCCGATGGGTTTTGATGGATTCAGATTGTTGTCACGGGGCAGATGCGCTATACTTTGTATCAATAAAGCTACTATAATTAGCAATGTAACAACACTATTTTTGCGGGTTGTTAAAAAGCTATACGTTTCCTTTAGCCATCTGCAAAGGGTTTATTGTCTTGTAAGTACCTTGACGCTAGACCTGGGTCGAAAATAAGCACCGCTTATTTTAGCCCGCCCGTTTTTCTCCATTAACTCTCTTAGGAACCTTTTATGAAAAAATCACATTTATTGGCATTTGCCGCACTGACAGGTGCTGGCATGATGTCATTGGCGCAAGCCGATGAACTGGAAGACAAGCGCTTTTATGTCGCGCCTTTTGCCACTTTCCTCAATACCGGCGGCGACCGGGGTGCGGATGACGGTTGGGGCGCGGGTGCCGGTATCGGTAAAATCCTCAACAAACATTTCAATGTCGAGATGCGCGGTTTTTATCAGGAAGCCGACAGTTATCACGGCACTTGGGAAATGCCTGGCGGTACGGTTGATTTGCAATATTATTTTTCACGCAACAAATTGGCCCCTTATACTGTTATAGCCGCAGGTGGTATGAACACTACGGCTCATGGCTCCGAAGCCGGTTCGTTCATTGGCGAAGCGGGCGCGGGTGTGACTTACGAGATTAATGATAACTTTTTGTTGCGTACCGACATCCGTTACCGTTACAACAATAACTTCGGCACCCAATTTAACCGCAATACCGATGAATTTCATGACATGACCATGAACTTCGGTTTTGTCGTGCCGTTTGGCCCTAAGCCGACCGCACCTGTCAACTTTACTATGCCGGCGCCTACGCCGGTGGCGATGCCTGCGGAAAAGCCTATGGATTGCTCGATGATGGATTCGGACAGCGACGGGGTTAACGACTGCAAGGATAAATGCCCAGAAACGATGGCAAACAGCAAGGTGGATTTTAAAGGTTGCCCAGTAAGTTTGGAACTTAAAGGCGTTAACTTTAAAGTCAACTC
>JACXTQ010000116.1 GCA_016919605.1 Methylovulum sp. | reverse complement strand
TATCCGGCTGGCTGGTTTTAAAATCGACCATAGCCACCGCCAATTCTGTACCTACCTGTTGGATGTCTAAGCGGTCTTCGCCTGGAAAATAGGGGATACCATAACCGCCGCCAATATTGAGTGTACGGATAGGGCTAGGGCAATGAGGCTCTAATTGCAAGGCCAAGGCTAAGCTTTTCTGTTGAGCTTCGATAATCGCTTCGGCTTTCAGGTTTTGCGAACCGCTGTATATATGGAAGCCTTGGAACGCCAAGTCCAGTGTTTTTATGCGTTGCAACGCTTCCGGTAAGCGTTCTTCATCAATGCCGAACGGTTTTGCTCCGCCACCCATTTTCATGCCCGACGCTTTCAGCTCAAACGCGGGGTTGATGCGTACCGCCACCCGCGCTTTGATGCCTGTCTGTTCGGACAGTTGCGCGATAGTCTCCAATTCATGAAAGGATTCGACATTCAGGGTAATGCCCGCCGCTATCGCCTGCAACAATTCCGCCGGACGTTTCCCTGGGCCGGCCATGCTGATATGGGCGGCGGGCATGGACGTGTCTAGGGCGACTTTCATTTCTCCTGCCGATGCCAGATCAAAGCCATCGACAATCTGGGCGAAATGCTGTACTACGGCGGGCATGGGGTTGGCTTTCATGGCATAGTGGATTTTTAAATCCGGTGGCATGGCGGCGCGTAAATCGGCGACTCGCTGGGTCAACAAACGGCGGTCATAAACGTAAAAAGGTGTGTGGCCGACCCTTTGCGCCAACTGTGCCAAGGGAATGCTGCCTACGAGCAATTGTTGGTCTTGAACCGGAAAACCGTCCATTGCTGCATGTTGGGGGGATGTGACTGCGGCCATAAGTTTAGCTTCCGGCAGTGTTTTGGAAAAGTAGGGCAAATTGTCCGCTCAAGGCTTTGCGGTCGATTTTACCGTTAGGGTTTCTCGGTAAGCTGGGCATGGCGATAATTTTGGTGGGAACCATAAAGTTAGGCAACTGGCTTTTACAGACGTTAATCAGGGCTTGCCCGTCAAAATTGTCAGGATCATCAGTACTGACCACCAGCACTACTGCCTGCCCTAGGCTGTCATGTTCTATCCCTAAAGCGGCGACTTCTTGGACGAAGCCGCAGGCATACACCACTTCTTCAATTTCGGTGGGGCTGACGCGGTACCCTGAGGTTTTTATCATGTCGTCCTTGCGGCCAACAAAATACAGATAACCTTCCTCGTCACGGGTCACGGTGTCGCCGGACCAGACTGCCATTTCAGTCAACGGCAGTTGCGCCAATTGTCCGGGGGTAGGTTTAAAACGTAGAGCGGTGGTGGCGGAGTCATTCCAATAACCCATCGCGACTAAGGAGCCGCGATGCACTAACTCGCCTGGCTCATCGGCATCACAAAGGCTGCCGTCTTCACGCACCACCAAAATTTCCGCATTGGGGATGGCCTTGCCTATGGAGTCAGGGCGCAAATCAATCTGTTCGGGGGGGAGATAGGTTGAGCGGAAGGCTTCGGTCAGGCCATACATCAGGAAAAAGCGGCTGTCCGGCACTTTGGTGCGGATGGCCGTCAATATAGCCTTGGGCATTTTGCCACCGGAATTGGTCATATAGCGCAAATGCGTGTTGATGCCGGTCGGCCAAGTGACGTTTGCCAATTGCGCCCACAGGGGCGGCACAGCGGCAAGGCCAGTGATCCGATAAGTGTCTAGGGCGTTCACGACATCACGCGGCAAAAGATAATCCAGTAATACACAGCAGCCCCCTTTCAGCAACGCAGTAGTGAGCTGGTTTAGGCCATAGTCAAAGCTGAACGGCAATACCGCCAGTAATCGGTCATTGCCGGAGATGCCCAAATATTCGCTGACACTGTACGCGCCAGTGATAAGGTTACGGTGCGAAATGACTACGCCTTTAGGTTTGCCGGTGCTGCCGGAGGTGTAGAGTATCGCCGCCATATCGGTGTCTATGGTGGATGGTATCGTTAAAACTCCCGTAGCTTCCGCCATAAAGACGTGCCAACTTAAGACAGGTTTTCCTGCTATGGCCGGATATTCGCTATCATCGGCTTCGGTGATGATGATAGTCTGCAAATCTGGGCATTCCGTCAGTGCCTCGGCCAACCCTGGTAGGCGGCTTTTTGAAGTGATTAGGATGCTGACATTGCAATTGCTGAGGATATACCCGACTTGCGCGGCTTTTAATACTGGATTGATCGGTACAAACACACCACCCGCTTGGCTGGTCGCCAGAAAACTGCTGACCGTCTCCAATTGTTTGGGCAAATACACCGCCACCCGTTGCCGCGTTTGCAGATGCAAGGTTTGCAGGGCGCAAGCTTGTTGCCGGACAATGGCGGCCAATTGCGCATAAGTCCACGAAGATTTTTTATGGACAAGCGCCTGTGCGTTGGGGCTTAGTGCTTGGGTTTTTGTGAGCAGGTGATGGAGTAAGGTGGGCATGGCGTTAATGGGATGATAGCTTTAATGTTATCCATTTAAAGCGGGTACGGCTATTTTATTTGCCCGATAATCCCATCCAGTTCGTCCAAACTGGAATAGGTGATAACCACTTTCCCGCCTCCGTGGTCTTTATGGTCAATCAGCACTTTTGCCCCCAGTTTGGCTGTCAACTCATCCTGTAAACGCAAGGTATCGTTATCGATACGTTTTTCCACAGGCACTTTCGGTTCGGCGTGGTATTGTTTGACCAGTTGCTCGGTGGCACGGACATTCAAGCCGTCTTTGACGATTTTCTGGGCAATCGTCAACTGTTGGCCATCGCTTAGGGACAATAAGGCGCGGGCATGGCCCATTTCCAATTGCCGGTTAATCAAGAATTTTTTAACTTCGGGGTTCAGCTCGATCAGGCGCAACAAATTGCTGACGGTGGCGCGGGATTTGCCCACGGCATCGGCGATTTGCTGGTGGGTCATGGCAAATTCATCCAACAATTTCCTTAAGGCATCCGCTTCTTCCAGCGGGTTAAGGTCTTCGCGCTGGATATTTTCGATTAAGGCAATCGCCATCGCCGAGCGGTCATCTATCTCCCTCAGTAACACCGGCACTTCCTGTAGGCCAGCCAATTGTGCGGCCCGCCAGCGGCGTTCCCCGGCGATGATCTCAAATTTTTCCAACGCCAATTGGCGTACAACAATAGGCTGGATAATGCCTTGGGCTTTGATGGAATCGGCCAGTTCCTGCAATTTCTCAGGGTTCATATCTTTGCGCGGCTGGTATTTGCCGCGTTGCAGATATTCTATCGGCAATTGTTGGGTCGGATGTTTTTGTGTTGTAAAAATGCTGTCATCGGTGGCTTTATCGCCTTCTTTCGGCGTAATTTCTCCCAATAAAGCATCCAGGCCACGGCCTAATCCACGTTTTTGTAAAGCCATTGCTTGCTACTTGTCAGTGTGATGATGGGGATAAAACGGATATAAGCTAATTTGGGCGCATGGCAAGGGTTTGTTGCCGCCTGAATTAATGATTTTTTGTCAATGGGGGCAGGTGGCAACGCTCAATGCAACTCAGCGCGGATCAATAGCTCAAATTCCAGCATTAAAATTCTTAAGGCTTCGGCTTCTTTTAACAATTGCGCCCGCTCATCGTTTAAGTTCGCCTCGGCGGCGGCCCGCTCCGCGTCTTTGCCGTCATCAGTGGCGGATGGCTGTACTTGCAAGGCTTCCATTGAGCTGGTGTCGGCCAGCAATTCGTCAAGGCCACGGCCTAAGCCACGTTTGCTAGTGGGGGTACGGGTGGTGGTGCGCGTATTATTTTTTTTCATTGTCGATCATTTCTTTGGCGAGAGCCGTATAAGCCACCGCGCCACGTGAGGATTTGTCGTAAGCGAGTATCGGCAAGCCGTGGCTGGGAGCTTCGGCCAAGCGGATATTTCTGGGAATATAGGTTCTGAACACTTGCTCGCCGAAATAGCGTAGCAGTTGTTCGGATACGTCTTTGGTCAGACGGTTGCGGTCATCAAACATGGTGCGCAAAATGCCTTCCAGATACAGGCCAGGATTGACGGTGTTCTGGATGTTTTTCAGCGTACTCATCAATCCCGACAAACCTTCCAAGGCGTAATATTCGCATTGTACCGGAATCAGCAAACTATTGGCGGCGACCATCGCGTTTAAAGTCAGCATATTCAGTGACGGCGGACAATCAATCAGGATATAGTCGTAATTGGCGGTAACTTGCGCTAGGGCATCGCGTAACCTTAGCTCCTTACGGTCAGCATTCATCAACTGCACTTCGGCGGCGGTCAGGTCGGCATTGCCCGGAATCACGGCAAAGCCCAATTCGGGGCGTTCCACCACCGCCGCGCTAGCGGGGACATCGTCCATTAACACATCATAACTGGAATAGTGGATGTTGTCTTTATCGACCCCGCAGCCCATGGCGGCATTGCCTTGTGGGTCTAAGTCCATCAGCAGGACGCGGCGTTTGGCGGCGGCTAAAGAGGCCGCAAGGTTGACGCTGGTCGTTGTTTTTCCGACACCGCCTTTTTGGTTGGTGACGGCGATTATTTTTCCCACTTCCTTACCTCGTTAGTCTAGCGTTGCCACTCGTACCAGACATCTTTCGGCAGCGATGCCAGGCACAGTGATGGGTATCAGTGTTATTTGCGCAGTTGCCTTGTCGGCGGCCTGCGCCATTTCCGCTTCCGCTTGTTGGCCTTTCATGGCTAAGAGCACGCCATTTTTTGCACATAAGTGCGCGGTTAAGGCGATAATATCCGGCAAACTGGCGAATGCGCGGGTAAGTATGGAATCAAAACCTTGGCTGAGCCGGTAATCTTCCACCCGTTGATGGCAGACAGTAACATTTTTCAGTTTCAGTTCCAAGATGGCTTGTTGCACAAAGCGGGTTTTTTTCGCATTGCTATCAAGCAACGTAAATTCCCGCTCCGGGCAACAAATTGCCAAAGGGATACCCGGCAGACCCGCGCCCGTACCAATATCAATAATGCGCGAGCCGTGCAAATGCGGCAATATCGCCAAACTGTCCAGCAAATGCAAGCCCACCATATCCTCTTTATTGCGGATAGCGGTGAGGTTATAAGCTTTGTTCCATTTTTCAATCAGGGCGATAAACGCCAACAGGGCGGCGATGGCGGCAGGTTGCAGCGACAACCCTAGCGCGTCCAAGCCTGTGGTTAACTCAGTTTCACAACGTTCCATCAGGCAGATTTCTTCTTTAAGTGGACTAGCAACAAAGAAATGGCTGCCGGAGTAATACCTTGGATGCGTGATGCTTGCCCTAACGTTTCTGGGCGTTGTTTCCTTAATTTCTCGCTCACTTCGTTCGATAAGCCGGGGATACCTTTATAATCCAGACTTTCCGGCAATTTCAGATGGTCATAGCGCAAAGACTTATCAATTTCAGACTGCTGTCTGACGATATAGCCCGCGTATTTTGCTTGTATTTCGACCTGTTCGCTAACCGCTTCGGGTATCTCTTCGTCAGTGGGTAAAAACGCCAGCAAATGCGCGATGTCCACTTCAGGGCGGCGTAACAACTCCATTAAGCTGGCTTCTTTCAACAGCGGCTTGCCCCAAATGGCTTCCACCTGCGTGGCGGCCTCGCTTTCAGCCCTAACCCAGGTCTTTTTCAGCGTGTCTTGTAAAGTGCCCACCGCTTCGCGCTTGTCGCTAAAGGCTTGCCAGCGTTGGTCATCGACCAAGCCCAATTCACGGCCCTTTTCGGTCAGGCGCAAGTCGGCGTTATCTTCCCGCAACAGCAAACGGTATTGGGCACGGCTGGTGAACATC
>JACXTQ010000115.1 GCA_016919605.1 Methylovulum sp. | reverse complement strand
TTGCTGGGTTTATTGCAACCCAAACGCCATGTGCATCAGCTAAGCCGACGTTATTCAGGGATTGCCGCGCCGGTGGTGCTGGCACCGGTTAAACCTGCGCAGGTAAGCGATATGTTGAACGCGTTGCCTTTGTTGATCCATGATCGTAGCCCCTCCAAACAGGCGGTGGTATTGGTTAACTTGTACGATGCGGGCTTGTTTGCGCCGGTTTATGAACAGATGAGTTATTTTTCTATCCTGTGGGACATTGCCGATCTGCCTGATGCCAACTTGCCCGCGTTGGCGAAGATGCTGGCCGGGCGGCATTGTTTGGATAAAGGGCGGTGGCGAGGCTTTAAAGTGTGTGGCCACAAATTACGGCCTGTCGCTGAAGCCGAACAACGGAGGGCAATATTGCAGGACTTGCTCGCGGAATTCCCCGAATTGACGGTTTAGGCCAAATTGCAAGCTAGGGTTGGCGTTAGTCAATTTTTTCAGTGGGTTGGATGATATGCGTTTTACCGAATTGCTAAATGAAAGTGTTGCTGCGTTTGCGGATTTAGAGTGTGTGCCCGTGCCTGTGCCTAAGCGTTTTGCCGAAGTCGTGCGCAAGGAAATGGACGGGGAACTGACGATGCTGACTAATTGCTGGGCGGTTTCCGATTGCGGTGAGCTGCGCACCGTGCATATTTTCGCAACGAAGGTTAACGTACTGACCTTATTTTTTTTTCCGTCCGCCCATAGAGCGTTACCCGTTTACTGTTTGGAACAAGTAGTATTTGGCAACCAGCCCATTGTCGGCCTTTTGGATATAGTGTGTATGCAGCCGATGTCTTGCGCGGACAGAGTTCGGGATTTTTTAATCGCCGAACGTGCGCGGTATCCACAATTGCAACAAGCTGATGAGATGCCGGATTGGTTTTTGTCTTGCCGTTCCGGTCAAGATGTGTTCATTCGCCCGCGTAATGATGATGATTTGGCGGCACTGACTGACTTACACCTGAGATTATTGCGCCAGTATATGGTCAGTTTGCTGGCTGAGGCGAAAACTTTTGCCGATGCGGATGCATATCAGCATCTTGTATCCCTTAATTCTTACAAACATCATCATCAACGCCATGCGCCGGGCATCAAGCTGATGAACCGCAGTTTTGGAGAAGCCTGGACTACAGAGTATCTGGCTTATCTTTTTCAGTAAAAACGAGAATGACAACTATGGAACCGATTAAAAGAGTCGCACTGCCCGTGGATCTCATAGCAGGGCAAACCTATACATGGTGCGCTTGTGGTTTTAGCCAAACACTCCCTCTTTGCGATGATAGCCAGCAAACGAGGGGTGTCTGTCAATCTCAAACCTTTGTCGCTGAGCAAAGTGCCCGTATTTTTTTGTGTGCGTGTGCCCGTACCGCCACGCCGCCTTATTGCGATGGCATAAATTGCGACTAAATTGACCTTTTAGCCTGAAAGCACTCTCGCTATGCGGGCAAAATTTCGCGTAATCCCAAGGGGGAATCTATGACTTCATTAAGTTTAGCCGTCATTGCCACGTCAGCTGATAAAGGTCAATTGGCCGACATTCATGTGTTATTGTCCAAAATGATAGGATGTTTAGGAACAAAGTATGAATTGGCTAGCCCAAACCAAGCCAGCTTGGCTTTAGTTTGGATCAATTCCGAACAAGATTTACGCATTTATACGGAACTGCGGGAAAAATTTCCTTCTAACCGTCTGATTGCCATGATCCACCAAAGTTTTTCTGTGTCCGCTTATTGTTGTTTGCCGTTTGCCAAGCTTGGTAGTGTGCCTGGCTTGTTGGCGACCGTCCATTTATTCGCACGCGTATATGCCCACTTTTTCCCCAATACGTCAGCGACCCAAGAGCCATTTTACCCCGAAGCACACTTGTATGGTTTGGTCAAAAAAGCGCAATCAGACCAAATTCCACGTATTTTAAAGTATGCCGATTGCCCGGATGTGTATTTGCTACCTGCCGAAAATGTATTTTACTTGAATACGCCCATAGATCAACTTTTGCCTATGGCGATAGCGTCACTTTCGGAGATTAGTATTACTGAAGTAAATGATAAGCAGATTTTTGAATCCGTCAGTTATGTCAAATTTTCATCGCGCTTATCCAGTTACTTATTCTTGGAAGAAGATAGCCTTTACCAAGACATCAACGTTAAAAAATACAAACGTCACACAGTCAACGAATTACTGTGGTTTTCTGCGCTTGTAGGCGCTAACGGGCGGTTATTGGCGGATGCTGATCCTAAGAATAATCCAACGTTGCTAACGCAGTTCCCAGAGCATTTACGGCTTGATTATTATGGCAAAGAATTTCGACCTATTGCCGATGTGCTATGTGCCAAATCAGCCACTTTAGATGAGTTGGTTGTTGAGACAGGCCGTTCGCGTTTTGAGATCAACAGTTTTTATACCGCTTGTGCAGCACAGGAATTGATTAAAATTGGCGAGGCGGCTTTAAACGTTGTGACTAAAAAATCCGCTGCCCGTTGCATGTTAGCCTCAATGTTTAGTGATTTACCGATCGCAGCCAAAGGTCGGGTGAAAATTGTCGTGGCCGGTAGTGTCGGTTCTGGCAAAACTACTGCGATTGCGTCACTGAGTGATTTTGCTCCCATCACTACCGACACGCGCCCTAGCGATTCGATAACGCGCAAAAAATCTACTACTACCGTGGCGATGGATTATGGAGAAATTCGCTTAGCCGAACATTTGAAGCTCTTTTTATACGGTACACCCGGGCAAAAACGCTTTGATTTTATGAGCGAAATGTTATGTGAAAACGCTTGGGGTATGTTATTGTTGATTGATGACACCGACCCTAATCCGCTAGAGGAATTGGCGTATTATTTGCAGTTGTTCAGGCCTAATTTGGCAAGGCTGCGTCTAGCGATAGGCATTACCCACTGTGATGATAAGGCGGCTAAAACCCCCGTCCTGTATAAATACCGCGATCACCTGAAGCAATTAGGTCATGATTTTCCGGTGCAGGCTGTGGATGCGCGTGATCAGGACAGTTTAGTGGGCTTATTGATCAGCTTGGTACCGTTGGCGGCCGAGCCTTTGGCGGCTTGAACTAGCTTGGCAGTAAGTTATTAGAAGTCACGCATTGACGACAGGCTGAAATTCTGGGTTGAGATGCGCCATGGTCGGCATCAACGTGCCGATGAAGCCCGCGACGACTTCATTGA
>JACXTQ010000114.1 GCA_016919605.1 Methylovulum sp. | reverse complement strand
TTTCCTCCATCACCTTCTTAAAGTAGTTTAAAAAGCTGGCTTTCGCTTTGGTGTTGTCAGAAAACCCATGCTTGCCGGATTGCGCCTCAACAATGCGTTTTGATTTGATGGCCTCCGCCAATCTTAAGGCTTCCTTGTTGTGCTGTTTTTCTTCGGGGGTTCTGGGTTTGTCATGGATGAGCAAGTCGAGCTTTTCATATTTCCGCTGATGCTTGATCTTACCGTCTGCGTCCGTTGTGTAGCCGTAGTAATACGTCAGCCGTAATGATTTTTTGCCGTCACTGAGGGGACGTTTCTCGATAGTGATTTTCATTTTTACGCCTATTTACGCCTAAGAAAGTGTACAGCGTAAATTAGGCGTAAACATAATGCAATAAAAAGCCAATTAAGGGCAAATGAAAAAGGGATTAATCAGGTAAAGCCATTGTTATACTTGACTTTGTTTAGCTCTTGTTTGTTGTTGTTTTACCGCTTCACTTTCCAATACAAAAACTAGAAAAAATCTTCCCTAATAAATCATCGGAGGTAAATTGTCCGGTAATTTCTGCTAGGCTTTGCTGGGCCATGCGTAGGTCTTCGGCGACCAGTTCACCGGCTTGGTTGATTTGTAATTGGCTGAGGGCGGTTTCGACCGATTCGTAGGCGCGGGCCAGGGCTTCTAGGTGGCGGCGGCGGGCGATGAAGACGTTGTCGGTGGCTTCGTTAAAGCCAACGCTTTGCTTGAGGTGGCGGGCCAATAAGTCCATACCGGCACCGGTTTTGATGGAGAGGTAGATGCGGGTGTCGGCATCGTTTTGCTCTAGGGCGGGGGATTTGGCTAGCAGGTCTATTTTGTTGTAAATGCGGGTGATGTCCACGTTATCGGGCAAGGTGTCGAGCAGAGCTTCATCATCGGGTTCGCGGGCATCGATCAGCAGAAGGATTTTGTCGGCTTTGCGCATTTCTTCGCGGGCGCGGCGGATGCCTTCTTGTTCGACAGGGTTGTCGCTCTCGCGCAGGCCGGCGGTGTCGATGATGTGCAGGGGCATTCCGTCAAGCTGGATGCGCTCTCTAAGGACATCGCGGGTGGTGCCTGCTATGGGGGTGACTATGGCGGCTTCGTGTCCGGCTAGGGCGTTAAGCAGGCTAGATTTGCCCGCGTTGGGCTTGCCTGCTAGGACGATGGTCATGCCTTCGCGCAGCAGGCGGCCTTGTTGGGCGGTTTTTTGGATTTGCGCCAGCCTCGCCAATAGTTTGACCAGCCGATTTTCGACCACGCCATCGCTTAAGAAATCAATTTCTTCATCGACAAAATCAATGGCGGCTTCGACATAGATACGCAGTTCTGTCAGTTCTTCGACCAGTTGGTTGATTTGGTCGGAAAACACGCCTTGCATGGATTTTTGCGCCGAACGCACCGATTGTTCGGTGCTGCTGGCAATCAGGTCGGCAACGGCTTCGGCTTGGGCCAGATCGAGCTTGTTGTTTAAGAAGGCGCGTTCGGTAAATTCACCTGGGCGGGCCAAACGTGTGCCCAATGCTAAGATACGCCGCAACAGCATGTCCAACACCACTACGCCGCCGTGGCCTTGCAGTTCGAGGATATGCTCGCCAGTGTAAGAGGCGGGGGCGGGGAAGTACAGGCCGATACCGGAGTCGATAATGTTGCCATCGGCTTCTTTAAAAGCGCAGTAGCTGGCGTAACGGGGAGGAAGGGGTTTGCCAAACAGGGTTTGGATGAGGCTGGGAACGGCGAACCCAGAGATGCGGATGATGCCGACACCGCCGTTTCCGGGCGGTGTCGCAATCGCGGCTATAGTGTCTGAATCAATAGCCACACGCCGTTACTTGTCTTCAACGATGCTTTTGGTGATGTACCATTGCTGGATAATGGACAGAGTGTTGTTGACCACCCAGTACAGCACCAAGCCCGCAGGGAAGAACAGGAAAAAGACGGTGAAGACTAAGGGGAACATCTTCATGACTTTGGCTTGGATAGGGTCTATCGGTGCTGGGTTAAGGCTTTGTTGGATTTTCATGGTCAAGCCCATGATGAGCGGCAGCACATAAAACGGGTCTTGCACCGACAAATCTTGTATCCAAAGCATAAACGGCGCTTGGCGGAATTCGACGGTTTCGCTCAATACCCAATACAAGCACATGAACACGGGGATTTGTATCAAAACGGGGAAACAGCCGCCTAAGGGATTGGCTTTTTCTTTTTTGTACAAGGCCATCATTTCGGTGTTGAAGCGTTGGCGGTCATCTTTAAAGCGCTCTTGCAGCTCTTTCAGACGTGGCTGGATTTTGCGCATTTTCGCCATGGATCTGAAGCTGGTTTGTGACAGCGGGAAGAACAACAGCTTAATGCACAAGGTCACGCCGATAATCGCCAAGCCCCAGTTGCCGGTAACATCGTGGATTTGGTTGAGCAGCCAGTAAATCGGTTTGCCGATGAAGGTCAGAACGCTGTAATCAACGGTCAGCTCAAGGCCGGGGGCGACTTTTTCCATGACGGGCTGGACTTTGGGCCCGGCGTAAAGCTGTGCGGTGAAGTCGGCGGCACTATTGTTGTCAACGGTGATTAAAGGCGAATAAGAGCCGATGACATAGTGTTCTTCTTGCAGTTTTTTGGTGTAAAAATGATTTTCTTGGTTAGCGGGCGGAATCCAAGCAGAAGCAAAGTAATGTTGGATCAGAGCCGTCCAGCCGCCTTGGGTGACTTCATCAAGGTTGCCATCCCCCATATCATCAAAGCTAATTTTTTTATATTTGTCTTTTTGGGTATAAATGACCCCACCGTCGTAAGCACGCATCCCACCCGTGAGCATGTTGCCACGGTCGCTGTGGTCAGGCACCCGCAACAGTTGGTTATATTGGCGGATAGCCAAAGCTTTACCTGAAGCGTTGTCGATGTGTTGGTTTAGGGCGATGTCGTAGCTGCCACGTTTGAAGCTGTAGGATTTGGTGACGCTAAGGCCGGTGTTGTCAGTCCAAGTCAGCGGCACGGTCAGGACATCTTGTCCGGCCTCTAGGGTATAGCTGGTTTGGTCGCTGTTAAAAACGCTATAATGGTCGGCAATGGTCGCCGCGCCTTGGTCGGCGATCAGGCCGCTTTGGGCCACGAACAATTTGTTGGGCAGGCTATTGAACAAGCGCACAGGCGCGTGGTTTTTCTCGGCAATGGGCAAACCCACCAAGTTACGGACTTGGTTAAGGAAGGCGTTGTCTTTTTCCATGGGGTATTGCAACAAATCCATGTTGCGGATAGTGCCGCCTTGTAAATCAATTTCTAGGTCTACAACATCCGTTTTGACTGTTATTATTTTGCCGGATGTGCTTACCGCTACGGGGGCTCCTGCCGTATTGGCCACAGGCGAACCGGACGTGGCGGGCAGGTCTTGTTTGGTGGGTTCTAGGTTGGGGGTGGTGACTGCGGTTGCGGCAACTTCGGGTTTTGGGCCATAATCAATCTGCCAAGCTTGCATCATCAACACTACTAGCATCGCAAATGTGAGCACTAGTATAAATCTTAAATTATCCATTCTTATTACTCAATTTATCTGGAACTGGGTCAATGCCCCCTTCGTGGAAGGGGTGACATTTCAATAATCTTTTGAGGGTGAGAAAGCAGCCAATGGCGGCACCATAACGGGTCAGTGCCTCTAAGGAATATTGGGAGCAGCTTGGATAAAAACGGCAGTTGGACCCAAGTAAGGGGCTAATAAAGTATCTGTAAAACTTTATCAATGCTATGAGTATGAAGCGCATCGGGTTACCAACTTAAGCCAGTGTTTTTCCAATGACTTTCTTAATAGTTCCAGCGGGGCATCGACGGCTTCCCTGCGGGCTAAAACAACAATGTCGATGTTTCCTAACTGTTGCTGTAACCGAAAATTTTCCCGAACAGTCCGTTTAATGATATTTCTGTGTACGGCTTTTTTGATATTTTTCTTTGCTATCGCCAAACCTAGCCGCGGATGGTCCAAATCATTTCTTATTGCCAACAGGGTAAAATACTGGTCACTCGATTTTACGGGCTTGGCAAAAACTTTTTTATATTCAGCAGGTTTTTTTAACCGAGACTGTGGGGGGAAACCAAAATCGTTGTTCGTCAAATGCAAATCTATACTGTCAATTTGTGACGACCCTTCGCTCTGCGTGAGTTCAGCACCTTGCGGCCACCGACTGTCGCCATTCTGGAACGGAAACCGTGGGTTCTGACACGTTTGATTTTGCTGGGTTGGTATGTTCTTTTCATTGTTGCTCAAGCCTACTTGGATAATGTTATCAAAAACGGATAAAAAAGACGTTGGATGATAGAATAAACGGCTTGACCTGTCAATTGTGTAATGACATGTTTTAATAATGCAGAGTGGCAAAAGCCCTGTTTCTGTTACCTCACAAATCAATATCTTATCTACTTCAATGAGTTCAATTTGGGATAACTGCCTTGCTAAACTTGAAAATGAAATCGCCAGCACCGATTTCAGCACGTGGATACGACCCTTGCAAGCGGTCGAAAGCGAGGGGCGCATCACCTTGCTGGCTCCTAACCGCTTTGTCTTGGATTGGGTGAAACAACATCACTTTGCCAAAATTGAAGAAACCATCCATGAATTTTCTAATGGCGCCTTAGTGCTGGCTTTGGAAATCGGTTCAAAAAAAGCCATCCCCTTGACGATGGCCAAAATCAGCAACCCCGCCGAAGCGAAAAAGCCCAACCCTACTTTCCTGAATAAAGCTTTTACTTTTGAAAATTTTGTCGAGGGCAAGTCCAACCAGTTAGCGCGGGCGGCTTCGATGCAGGTTACGGAAAACAGTGGCAAGGCGTATAACCCGTTGTTGATTTATGGCAGTTCTGGACTGGGTAAAACCCACCTGATGCACGCCATCGGCAATGGTGTGCTGCAAAGAAATCCATCCGCCAATATTATTTACCTGCATTCGGAAAGGTTTGTCCAAGACATGGTCAAGGCTTTGCAACAAAACGCCATCGAAGCGTTTAAACAATTTTACCGCGCCATCGATGTGTTGCTGATTGACGACATCCAATTTTTTGCGGGCAAGGAGCGCTCGCAAGAAGAGTTTTTCCACACCTTCAACACCTTGCTGGAAAAAAAGCATCAGGTGGTGTTGACTTGCGACAAGTACCCCAAAGAAATTATCGGGCTTGAAGACCGTTTAAAATCGCGTTTCGGCTGGGGATTGCCGGTGTCGATAGAACCGCCGGATATGGAAACCCGCGCGGCGATCTTGATGAAAAAAGCGCAATTGGCCGGGGTCGATTTGGATCAGGAAGTGGCGTTTTTTATCTCCAGGCGGATTCCGTCTAACGTACGGGATTTGGAGGGGGCATTGCGGCGGGTAATTGCCAACGCCCAATTCACAGGCCGGCAAATCACCACCGAATTCACCAAAGAAGCCTTGCATGACCTACTTTCCTTACAGGACAAGTTGGTCAACATCGACAATATCCAGAAAACCGTGGCAGCGTATTACAAAATCCGCATTTCGGATTTGGCTTCCAAAAACCGCAAACAAGTGATTACTCGGCCTAGGCAGGTCGCCATGTGTTTGGCAAGGGAGTTAACCACCCACAGTTTCCCTGAAATCGGCAATGCGTTCGGTGGCCGCGACCATACGACGGTGATTAATGCCTGTAAACGTATCAACGAGCTAAAAGAGGCCGACCACAAAATGGCGGAAGATTATGCCAACTTATTGCGCTCGCTTTCGCATTAAGCTGTGGATAAGTTTGTGGACAAACCCCCGTTTTTCTGTGGATAAATCTGTGGACAATTTTGTGGATAACTTTTCACACTGAGTTATCCACACTTTATCCACAGGATATCCACAGGATATTCACAGGCAAAAATGCTTATAATAATTTGTTTTTAATATAAAATTTTTAGTTATCCACAAATTTGCCCTTCCCTAATAATAATAAATAAAAGATCTTTTATATTTATTATTTATATTAGCAATCCCCAAAAAATGCGTTATTCAAAATAAAAGGGGGAAATAGGCACAGCCTGTGGATAACATTGGGGATAATATTTACAAATATCGGTAAATATCAGATTGTTAACACATAACAAATTGAATTTAAAGATAAAATTTACTATAATCTTATCCACAGTTTTTCATCCCGCGACTATCAACAAGACAAAAAAGATATGAAATTCATTATTAATAGAGAAATCCTGCTAACGCCTTTGCAGCAAATTGTTAGCGTCATAGAAAAACGTCAAACTTTACCTATCTTGGCCAATGTCCTGATTGTAGTGAATGAAAATCAATTGATTTTGACCGGTACCGATTTAGAAATCCAAATTATCGCCAAAATAGCCATTGAACCTTCGGTTTCAGGAACAATCACGGTGCCGGCCAGAAAATTGTTGGATATTTGCCGTTTATTGCCTAAGGGCGCGGAAATAAAATGCGAACTGGTGGAGGATAAAGTAAAAATTGCCTCGCACCGTAGCCGTTTTTCCTTAAGCTCGTTGCTTGCCGATAATTATCCTGAATTTGCCGAATCGGCTTTGGAAAACCATTTTGCCATCAATGCCGGACAGTTTAAAAAAGCCTTGGATAAGACCTTGTTTTGTATGGCTAACCAAGATGTGCGTTATTATCTGAACGGCTTATTGCTCAATATTTCTAACAGCAAATTAAAATTAGTCGCCTCCGACGGCCATCGTTTGGCGATTTATGAAGACCAATTGGAACATGCGACAGGGTTTGAGGCGCGGATTATTTTGCCCAGAAAAGGCGTGTTGGAGCTTAACCGTTTATTGGACGATCCTGAAGTCGAACTGAAAGTCGAATTTTCCGCCAATAACATCAGGATATTTATCAAGGACTTAATTTTTTCGGCAAAGTTGGTCGATGCCAAATACCCTGATTTTAGCAAAGTGTTCCAACAAGATTTTTTCAGCCCCTTGTGCATGGACAAACAATTGTTTCGGGAAGCGCTCACTCGTGTGGCGATCTTATCCAATGAAAAATTTAAAGGCATCACCTTGGATGTCAGTGCCGAACGACTGACTATCAGCACCCATAATCCTGAACAAGACGAAGCCGAAGAGGAATTGGCGATAGATTATCAAGGCGAACCGTTGAGTATTTCCTTTAACGCTCAATATTTACTGGAGGCCGTCGCTAATTTGGACTCAGAAAGCGCGGCCCTGATTATCGCCCGCAACGCCAGCAGTTGCTTTGTCAATGAACAAAGTGACCGCACTTACCAATTCATCGTTATGCCGATGCGTTTGTAACCGCCTGTATCATGAGCTTGGTAAAACTGGATATTTATCATGTCAGAAATATCCGTAAGGCGACTATGCAGCCTTGTCCTACCCTTAACCTAATTGTCGGTGACAACGCCAGCGGCAAAAGTTCTTTGCTGGAAGCGATTTATATCTTGGGCAGGGCGAAATCTTTTCGCTCTGCCAGCATTAAACCGGCGATTAATCTTGATGCCCAACATCTGACCGTTTCTGCGCAAACCCAACAAGCCAATGGCGGAGCTAGCCAACTAGGCATACAGCTTGATGGCAAAACCATGGCCATACGGATCAATCAGGAATCCAAACAACAGCGTTCGGAATTGGCCTATGCTTTGCCCGTACAGCTCATCCATCCCAAAAGTTATGAATTGCTCGATGCCGGGTCAGCTTTGCGCCGCGAGTTTTTGGACTGGGGTGTTTTTAACGATGACAAAAGCTTCTTGCCCATCTGGCGGCGTTTTAAAAAAGCCTTGGCTCAACGCAATGCCTTATTGAAAATTAAACGTCTTGAACAACTGCCTGTTTGGAATCAAGAGCTGGCGTATTACGGTACAATAGTGCATGACTATCGGCTGCGTTATCTGGAAAAATTGCAGCCGATATTTATCGGGATTAGCCAACAATTCTTAGGCATAGAAAACATCACTGTCAAGCTGCTATCCGGTTGGGAGTTATCGAAAACCTTGGCCGATGCTTTGGATGACGATTTAGATAAAGATTTGCGTTACGGCTTTACCCATAGCGGCCCGCATCGGGCGGATTTTCAAGTGCATGTCAACCAACACCTGGCCAAAGAATTTGTCTCACGTGGACAATTAAAATTATTGGTGCTGAGTTTAAAGTTAGGGCAGGTGCAATTATTGGCCAATGGCCAGGATTATACCGGTTGTGTATTGATAGATGATTTTGCCGCTGAATTGGATATTAAGAATCGTGGCAAGGTCTTGGATTTTTTGACCGCCACAAACTGCCAAGTTTTTATCACCGCCAATACAATCGCTGACTTTGGCGATTTAAGCCAGATAGTCAATTATAAAATGTTCCACGTGGAACATGGCTGCGTAAATCCGTTTTAATGTTCCACGTGGAACATATTAGCTTTACTTTATCGATAGCAAATCATCGCTTTAGAATTTCTAAAGCAATTTACCCTGTAGACATATGTAAAAGTTTTGTAATTAGTCCTTGTATATTTTTGATTTTTATATATTAAAAATAAAAAATCGAATCCTGTCTTAATTTAAGCATCAGATATAAGAACCAGCGTTACCATGAAGCAAAACGAAGCCGTCATTTTGACATTAGAAAAATTAGGTGGTGTTGCTACTCTTGGGCAATTAAATCAAGAAGTATTGAAAGTGGAGGCGTGTATCTGGAAAACCAAAACCCCTTTTGCCAGTATCCGTAGAATCGTTCAATTGGATAAGAATATCTACAAAATAAAGCCTGGACTTTATGGTTTATTAAAATTTAAAACGGCTATAGAAGAGCGTGGAATCATTGTTGAAACTGAAAATAATAAAACTTCAAAAGAAGTTATTGAATTTAATCATACTTATTTTCAGGGATTATTGCTGACAGTTGGCAATTTAAAAGGATTAGGTACGTTTGCTCCCAATCAAGACAAAAATAAAAAATTCATCAATAATAAAAATATAGGCGAAATGAGGACGCTCAATATTTTGCCTGAATATAGTTACCCTAATATCGTTAAAAGAAGCTCCACTGTTGATGTTATTTGGTTTAATGAAAGAAATATGCCCCATTCTTTCTTTGAAGTGGAACACTCTACAGATATTCAAAGTTCGCTTTTAAAATTTAATGACCTGCAAGATTTTCATTCCAGAATGATAATAGTTGCCGATACGGTAAGAAAACAAGAATATCTGAATAAAATAGAATATTCTTCATTCAAGGATTTACGAGGTCAGAATAGAGTTTCATTTTTAGACTATGAAACATTAAATAGCCAATATGAAGCCATTGTAAAACAACAATCCTCTACTTTTATTTTATAATAGACAATACCTTGGCCAAGCGGGCGCGATGATTTTTTAGTAAATGGGTCAAAAAATCCTGATTCCACTGGCTTAAAGAGGAGGGGTAAAGTTTGCTATTCAATTGATTTGATATCAATGAGTTTTTAGCTACCTCACAACCCAGTACAATTAGAAAGATGCCTTATATAAATAGTGTTAAGGGTCTCTACAAGTTTGGCAAATTGCCATTAGCATGGTTTGGATTGCCAGAGTAGAAGATTATGCGCAATAGGCTTAGACAATTATTTTGAGATTTGTAAATGTTCCACGTGGAACATGATGCTATAAAACCAATATGATGTTCCACGTGGAACATCTAGGCAACTACAGGAAAAAAGAAAAACCACATGAGCAACAATAACGATCAATACGACAGCACCAATATTCAGGTTTTAAAAGGATTGGACGCGGTAAGAAAACGACCAGGTATGTATATTGGTGATACAGATGACGGTTCCGGTTTGCATCACATGGTTTTTGAGGTTGTTGACAATTCCATCGATGAAGCTTTGGCAGGTTATTGCAAAGAAGTGCGCGTAATTGTCCATGCTAACGGGTCGGTGACGGTCGCCGATGATGGGCGTGGTATCCCCGTGGATATTCATGAAGAAGAAGGGCGCTCAGCCGCCGAAGTTATTATGACCGTGTTACATGCTGGCGGAAAATTCAATGATAACGCTTATAAAATTTCCGGTGGTTTGCACGGTGTCGGGGTGTCGGTAGTCAATGCCTTGTCGGAAGAATTGAATCTGGAAATTCGCAAAAACGGCCAGTTGTATAAACAACAATATCAGATGGGCGAACCTGTTGCGCCTTTGGCGGCGGCAGGGGCGGCGACAGGTTCCGGTACCTTAATCAATTTTAAACCCAGCTCCAAAACCTTCACCGATGTCGAGTTCCATTACGATATTCTGGCTAAGCGTTTGCGTGAGTTGTCGTTCCTTAATTCTGGTGTACGTATCAGTTTGGAAGATGAGCGCACCGAAAAACAGGATGTGTTTGAGTTTGAAGGTGGCATTAGTGCGTTTGTGGAGCATCTGAACAAAAACAAAATCCCTCTGTTCCCCGAAGTCTTTTATTTTAAGGCCGAGAAAGAAGGCGTAACCGTAGAAGTGGCGATGCAGTGGAACGATTCTTATCAGGAAAATGTATTCTGTTATACCAATAATATTCCCCAGCGTGACGGCGGTAGCCATTTGGCCGGATTTAGGGGGGCATTGACGCGGACGGTCAACCAATATATAGAAGCGAGCGGTATCGGTAAAAAAGAAAAGGTCGCCACCACCGGCGATGATGCCCGCGAAGGCTTGACCGCCGTGTTGTCGGTCAAAGTTCCTGACCCTAAGTTTTCTTCACAAACTAAAGACAAGCTGGTGTCTTCAGAAGTGAAGCCCTTAGTGGAATCGACCATGAATGAAAAGCTTCAGGAATTTTTATTGGAAAAGCCGCAAATTGCCAAGGCGATTGTCGGTAAAATCCTTGATGCCGCCCGTGCTAGGGAAGCTGCCCGAAAAGCGCGGGAAATGACCCGCCGCAAAACTACGCTGGACATTGCCGGTTTGCCCGGCAAGCTGGCCGATTGCCAAGAAAAAGATCCGGCCTTGTCAGAATTGTTTCTAGTCGAAGGGGATTCGGCGGGCGGCTCGGCAAAGCAGGGTAGGGATCGGCGTACCCAAGCGATTTTGCCCTTGAAAGGTAAAATCCTTAACGTGGAAAAAGCCCGCTTCGATAAGATGATTTCATCCGAAGAAGTTGGCACGTTAATCACCGCCTTGGGGTGTGGTATCGGCAAGGATGAATACAATCTTGCCAAATTGCGTTATCACCGCATCATTATTATGACGGATGCCGATGTCGATGGTTCGCATATCCGTACCTTATTATTGACTTTCTTTTACCGTCAGTTGCCTGAGATTGTCGAAAAAGGCTATATCTATATCGCCCAGCCACCTTTATATAAAGTCAAAAAAGGCAAGCAAGAGCATTATGTCAAAGACGATGCCGCCTTAAACGAATATCTGATCCAATTGGCCTTGGATAAGGCACAACTGTTTACTGATGAATCCACACCGCCCGTGCAAGGTACCGGCTTGGAAAAATTGGCAAAGGATTATGTAAGTATCGTCACCGCCATTAACCGTTTGTTCAGACGCTATGACCAAGCCTTTTTGGAACAGTTGGTGGCGATGGACGTGGTCAACGAAGAGCTGAAACAAGACCTGCCACGCTTGAGCGCATGGTTTGACACAATTATCCGGCAATTGAATGAGAGCTTGGGCACGGCGGTGTTCTCGGTGGCATTGGATTATAAAAGCGGCACTGAATTTTCGGCGGTGGTCAGCAAGCGTCTGCATGGCATTAGCAAAACCTTTGTCCTGCCAGCAAGCTTTTTCAACAGCAAAGACTACAAGCAAATGGCGCAATACGCCGAAGACACCGCCGGACTGTTCAACGACTACTCCTATATTAAAATGGGCGAACGTCAGCAGCCCGTCAGCAGCTTTAAGCAAGCATTTGACTGGATGATGAGGGAAGTGAAAAAAGGCCAGCATATCCAGCGTTATAAAGGCTTGGGTGAGATGAACCCCGAACAATTGTGGGAAACCACGCTGGATGCCAATAACCGCCGCTTATTACAGGTCAGGATAGAAGATGCGATTGCCGCCGATGAAATCTTTACTACACTGATGGGTGATGTCGTGGAACCACGCCGTGACTTTATCGTCAAAAATGCTTTAGATGTCACTAATCTGGATGTTTAACCATGCTCACATACCCACAAATTAATCCTATCGCCTTAGACCTTGGGCCCTTGAAAGTCCATTGGTACGGTTTGATGTACTTGGTCGGTTTTGTCGCCGTGTACTTTTTAGGCCAAAGAAGCGCCCGACGGCCTTGGTCGCCGATCAAACCGGAAGCCATCGAAGACTTAGTTACTTATGGTGCTTTGGGGGTGATTTTAGGCGGCAGGATAGGGTATGTGTTGTTTTATAAGTTCAGCGATTTTATCCATGACCCGATTATGCTGTTTAAAATCTGGGAAGGTGGCATGGCCTTTCATGGTGGCATGTTAGGGGTGTTTGTGGCGATGTGGTTTTATGCCAAAAAACAAAACTGCACCATGATGCAACTGATTGACCTGATAGCACCGTTGGCCCCTATCGGTTTGGGGGCCGGACGTTTGGGCAATTTTATCAATTCGGAACTGTGGGGCAGGACGACCGATGTGCCGTGGGCAATGGTTTTCCCTAACGGGGGGCCCTTGGCCCGCCATCCCTCACAACTGTATGAGGCTTTTTTAGAAGGTTTGGTACTGTTTGTGATTATGCAAATCTATACCAGCAAACCACGTCCGGTAATGGCAGCCACAGGCTTGGCGGTGTTCTGTTACGGTTGTTTTAGGTTTTTTGTCGAATTTTACCGGATGCCCGATGCCCATCTGGGTTATTTGGCGTTTGATTGGCTAACCATGGGGCAAATATTGTCAACGCCCATGATCGTGGTCGGTGCACTGCTATTTTATTTTGCGTACAGAAAAAAAACTGCGTGAGGTTTACCTTACTATAAAGAGGGTAGAGACGTTGCCGTGCAACGTCTCTATACCAACTCACACATGAACAGACCCAGGCTTGATCTCAAGGTATGTCGCGGCGAGCCTGCTTATCAAAACAGGCCGGACACGCTGTAGTGACGGTCAAAGCGGTGTCCGGGTGCATGGTGCGGTTGGAGGCGGGATGTCCAAAAAGCCAAGCGGGATAAGCTAAGAAGCCTAGCATCCACAGACCTCTTGTAACTATTTGCGACAAAACCTCGCCAATTGCCATGCCATTGACCGCCTATTCAACATCCACATGCACTTCATTACGGCGCAAAAACGGCAAAGTCCACGGTGGGTCAAATGCAGCAGATCGGCTCGCAGATAGCAATTTGTAGTGGTTTTGCACCAGCCATTCCAGCAAAATTTGGCTTTTCTCGGCAATGCGTTCTTGATTTAAGCTGCCGGAATAACGCAATACCGCTACTTTTTTGGCGGGCAATTGTTTAATGACTACCTTATTGTCTAAAGGAGCGGGCAAGGTCTCTGGTGTATAACCCGATGGCATCACAAATGTCATTACCCAATGATTGCCCACTTGCTGCTGCACAACGGGAGCGGTCATGGCGATGTTCTCACTGGCAGCTTCGCGTAAAACGGGCGCACTCATTGCCATTTTATGCTTCTGGACATTGCCGCCGAAAATATACCCCGCCAAGCGTTTAAAACCGATGCTGCCACTATCCGCGTAACTGGCCTCAATAACCGTTTCCGCGACCAGCACAGGCGGATACTGCCGGATTTGAATATTACCGTTTTCTGACAATAGACTGTAAGATGCTTCTTCGCTGCTACGTATGCCCATCACCGTACATCCGGTTAAAAATAGACTTACTAAAATTGTTATTGGGTTCTTCATAATTGTTTTGCTCCCATGATTGAATATTATGGCTGGTACGGGCGGCGGCAACGCCAATCATCAAACTGGCGGTGGAAATAATGCCATCGGGAATTAACCTGCTATACCTCGTCCATTTTGAAAGCCGTAGTTTCAATACGCCATCAATAGGCGATGCAAGTGGGGATTAACCGTTCGCCTGTCCCCAGACCACCCTTGTGGTGGAGCCTGTCGAAGGGTGGACGGTTAGTCCGCCCATGGTTCGACGGGCTTACCACGAACGGATTAACTTGCAACGGCCAAATCACATCACCTTAAAAATTGCTTGAAATTACGGTTTTCAATATGGACGGGGTTTATCAATTTGCGCAAACCATGTGGTCTTTTACTTGGCTGACTCCCGGTGTGTTCCAAGCGGAATGGGTCGCCAAATAACGGTCTGACCAATTAAGGACATTACCCGTCAAAGTGACTTCGCCGCCTTGGACGGCAACTTGGATATTTTGCGAGCTATCCCTTGCCCGGCGTTTCAATGCCGCTTCAATGACTGGTTTTATCGTGTTTGACTCTGCCTTCGGTTTCAGTTTGATGTCGTCACTCACACCCGTCACACCGGTGATATGGCGAATCGCCTCTATAGTCAATTGGCGTTGGTATTCCCACTCCACTTCACCCGACAGTTTGACCCAGCCGTTTTCAATCATGATCTTGACCGCATCTTCCGGCAAAAACGTTTTCCAGCGTAAAATGTTTTCTACTGATTGGGCAATGTCCGCATCTGTGCGTATGCTCAATTTTGGCAGGATAATGTCCATATCAATTACCAAGGCTTTCACGCCTGCAATCCGTTGCGCAGCCGTTTCGGCATTCCATTTTTCTGAATAATTGCTGACATGCCCCGTCAGGGTGACGACACCATCTCTCACCTCAACGCCAATTTCCGCCTGATTAACGGCAGGATCAAAGTTAAGTTCTGCGATAACATCTTTTTGGAGTTCTTTATCGGTCTTCATCATCGTGTTTCCATTTGAATTACGGGAAGCCTAAGTTTGCATGGAATGCAAGGTTCAGTCTGTGCGTCATCACACTTTTATTGCCCATAATACTGCAAAAAAAGTATTACTCTGCAAAATTGGTCTGCTAATAGTTGCGGGGGGAGTCCTGCAATCGGCGTTTAAGGCGTTATTTAATAGATACACTAACTTGCAGCCGCGTTTTTTGTGGTTTTATGGAGATGGCACGAAACTGGCTCTAGTTTAGGCAAGCACTGGTTTTAAGTGCATGTAGGCCGTTGAACCATTAAATTGTCGGAGATTAAGACTATGAAAAAAGAATTATACCAAGCCGTAGGGTTTACTACGTTGCTAGTGGCTGCATCATTGCCCTTATCCGTTTTGGGGATGCAAATGCTTAACTTATTTTTCAGTTTGATTGCGGAATGATTTTTCGTTTCTGATTTTGTTTAAACGTGTATCTAAATAGTATTTGTTGCAGAGACGTTGCATGGTAACGTCTCTGCACTTTTCCGCTTATCAGGTTTTAAGACGTTGTTGTGCAACGTCTTGACAGTGTTAGTTCTCCAGTGCCTTAGCGATCTTAAGCCTGGGCCCCTCGGTTATTTCCAAATCCGCACGATATTAGTAAAGTCATCCGTCCACGGATTCATATCAAAATAGAGCGGCATTTTTTGCCAATCGCCCAACTGGCTAGTGTGCAGCGGCTCTAAAATGTGCTCTTGGTTAGCCATTGCCACCCAATCGGTCGCCACCACCAGCGGCTGGTTGTCCGGCGGGGTAAACTCTTCAATCAGGGCCGCCAAGTGCAAATGTTCGGCGTGGATGGACAGGACTTTTTTCAGCAACAAATGGCGGTTGGTGATGTGGAAAGCTAAGATGCCGTTAGGTTTGAGCTTTTGGAAATACAGCTTGATCGCTTCTTCGGTAAGCAAGTGGGTCGGTACCGCATCGGAGCTGAACGCATCCATCACCAGCAAATCAAAACTGTGGTCAGGTTCTTGCGCCAGTGACAAACGGGCATCGCCGACACTCATTTTCGCACTTTTATTGCATTGGCTCAGGTATGTGAAATACAGCGGGTTGCTGGCAATGTCCACTACCAGTGGGTCAATTTCATACAGCGTCCAGCTTTGTTGTGGTTTTGCATAACAAGCCAGTGCCCCTGCACCCAAGCCGACAATACCGATATGCCAATTTTGGTCAACGCCATCATAGGCTTTGAACAACTGGCCCATGGGCCCAGGACGGCTGTAATAAGTTAAAGGGATGGTGCTAAGGTTGGCGGCCAGCCGTTGGGCCCCATGTTTAGTAGTGCCGTGGAACAACTCGTGGTAGGTTTCCGGTTGGCCTTGTTCATCGGTTAAGGTGCTTTCGCGTACGGCAAGGACACCAAAGAAAGTGCGCTCCTGATACAGGGTGTGCGATGACAGGCTATGCACGCCGAGTGCGAGGAAAATGACCACACCGGCCAACAAGGCCAAGGTGACGGGTTGGTTGCGGAAGAAAAAAATCCCACAAGTCAACACCATTAGGGTGATGGCGATGGCATCAAAATAATCCAGCAAATTACCGATGCTGGCATACAGTGCCCAACCCATGACCAATAACAGGGCAGGGGGGAGCAGTTGCCAAAGTAGCCGCCGGTTTAAGGCCAAGGGCAAACCAGGGCGCAATAGCAAGGCGGCCACGATCATGATGGGGTATTCGTAAATGCCGTTGAAAATGAACGGCGCGACAAAGGTGTTGAACATCCCCCCCAACATACCGGCAAAGGACATGATGAGATAATAACGGGTCAAATGCTGGGTAGATGGCCGTAATTTCGCCAATTCGCCATGACAGACCATAATCGCAAAAAAGAATGCGATGACATGTAAGACTAAATAGGCCCAATAGGGCAAATCCGCCGGATTGATGAAGGCGTAGGCGATGAACGGGATCAGGAAAATAGGCTGTAGGCGCACCATCACCGGATGGATGGCATCGTTCCATTTGGAAAACACGATGATGAAAGACAGCAAATACACGGTCAGCGGGATAATCCACAACAGTGGCACGGAGGCAATATCGGTGCTGATGAAGTTGGTTAATCCTAGTAACAAGCTAGAGGGAACTAAGGCCAGAGCCAGCCAATGCAGTTGCGTCAGCATCGGGATTTTGTCGGTGCTGGCCGTGTTTTCAGGGGCGGCGGCATTACGGTTTTTCCACAACAAAGCCGCGCAGGCGGCGATCAGTACGCCTAAGACAGCATAACCTAGGCTCCAGTCCGTTTGCTGGGCAGCCAAGCCGATGTTAGGTTCTACTATAAACGGATAGCTCAATAAGGCCAACAAGCTGCCGGTGTTGCTGGCGGCATACAAAAAATACGGATCGTGGCTACTGTCATGACCGATTTGCGCAAACCATTTTTGGATCAGTGGGGCGGTGGTAGACAGCACAAAAAACGGCAAGCCGATGGCTAAGGCCAAGGTTGATAATAGCCAAAAAGTCGGGTTGCTTTCAGTCGGCGGCGTGACCTGTTCGGGCAAGCCGACCGGTAAGGCCAACACGCTTAATAAAATGATAGCGGTATGGACAACGATTTGTTGGCCTGGGCCCAAGCGCGTCGATAGCGTGTGTGCGTACAGATAGCCCAAAAATAAGATGCTTTGGTAAAACACCATGCAAGTGTTCCACACCGCCGGTGAGCCGCCTAAGAGCGGCAATAAAATCTTGCCAAATAATGGCTGCAAGACAAACATCAGTGATGCGCTGGTGAATAAGGTCACAGCGAACAGCAAAATCAGGGATAAACGGCGGTCGGTAGGTTGGGGTACGGGATTCATGAAAGTTAGCTCGCAATGTTGATGCGCCAATGATAAAGCATTGCGCTTTTGAAAGTAAGTTTAGTACCGCTAACGACTTAAGATGGCGCTATTGGTATTGCTAAGGCCGTTTAAGCGCTCTGGCATTGACAGGGCTAATAATCCCGTTAAGTTAGGCAAACAGTATCCATTTCCCAATCCCCTTAAATCGCGTTATCTGACCCAATTCCCTGGCTTTGGCTAACCGGCCAACCGCTTTGGGCAAGCTTTTGCCCTAAACCTTGCCACCTTGCGCAGACAGGAATTACCGCCCTAATGATATGGGAAAGACTTGAGGGCTTTATTGCGCTAAAATAGGGAGTTAGTCACCTTCCGTTTACCTTAGCGGCGTTTATTTTCGTCAATCGTGTGTTTTGAGGACATCTTATGCGTAAAAAACTTCTTACCTACACAGGGGGCGCGGTGTTGCTCCTGACCCATTCTTTGAGCCAGGCGATCACTGATTTGCCACCGACCGCCAAAGTTGAGATGGGGCAACCGGAAGAGGTCTGTTCAAACTTTACTGCACCCGAATGGCGCAAAGAACAGGTCATTGACGGCGTGTCTATCCAAGCATCTAACCTGTGCAACCCTGATAATCCTGCCGATATTGCCGCGTTTGTCAAAGGTACTAACAACATTTCGATGGACACGCTGATGGCAACTCAGCTTGCCGCTGATGCCATCACTATGTCGGATGATATGGACGGCGACGGTGATCCTGACAAAATTATCATCAAACTGGAAATCGTCGAGTTAAATGGACGTTCGCCCGATGTCAAAAACCCGATCACCACTTTTGACATTGCCCCCGGTATCCAGCCGACTTTTTGGGTGTATGCGCCCAAAACCCGCGATATGTCCACCCTCAGCCTGTACGAACCGGAAGCCAACCCGCTGTTGCGTGTCCCCTCACCAGTGATTCGGGTCGAGCAGGATGATACGGTCTGGATTGTGTTGGAAAACACCCATTACCTGCCGCATTCCATCCATTTGCACGGCATCGACCATCCGTTTATGGATCATTCCGGCGGTGGCAATGACGGTGTCGGCCAAACCAGCAATATGGACACCATGCCGGGCGAAACCAAGACCTATGTCATTAAGCCACGCCAACCCGGCACCATGTACTACCATTGCCACGTCCAGCCGCATACGCATATCCCTATGGGGTTGCAGGGCATGTTTGTGGTTGAGGAAAACCGTCCTAACAACTGGGTGCAAACCCTGAACGTTGGGGCGGGGCAAGTACGCCATCCGTCCGTAGCGGTGTTGGAAAAGTATTCCCGCGAATATGATTTGCACTACGAAACCGCTGACAAAGAACTGCACGAAGTGGTAGCCCGTTCCGCCAATGACCCGCGTTTGATCGCCAAACACATGAACATGGAATATGACATCACCGATGCCACCGATGATTATTTTATGCTCAATGGCCGCTCGTTCCCGTACACCCTACGCGAATCGCTGATTGAAATGGAGCAGGACAAAAAGGTCAAGCTGCGGGTGCTGAACGGCCATACCGAAGACCTGGCTCTGCATATCCACGGCCATAAACCGACCATTACCCATTATGACGGTGTTGATAACGGCCCTAGTTCTTACATCACCCGTGATGTCCACGGCATGACTCCAGCCCAACGTATAGATTTGGAACTGAGCGGTGTTGACGACGGCCTGCACAGCTTCGGCCAAGGCATCTGGATGTTCCATGACCATGTCGAAAAATCCTTTACCACTAACGGCAACGGTGAAGGCGGCGACATTAGCTTAGTCGTTTATAAAGATTTCTTAGATGAACGCGGCATCCCCAAAGCGCACGGCATGAGCTTGGAGCCGT
>JACXTQ010000113.1 GCA_016919605.1 Methylovulum sp. | reverse complement strand
GGTATTCCCTTGGGTAAATTTAACGAAATCTTAAAGCGCGGGGTCAGGGCGGATGAAAATATCCACGGTCATGGCATTGGCGTGACCGTGGTGTATGAATTGGTTTCGCTGTTGGGCGGCAAATTGGAAGGCGGCAAAAGCACCGCTTTGGGCGGGATGAGATGGAATGTGTATTTACCTTAATATTTTCGTAGACCTATGGCGGGTTGGGGTACTCCCCGCTTTATTTTTTAAAGCCATAAATCATGTAATTCAATAATGCCAAGCGGCTGACAATTTCTGCCGTCAAGGTTTCAATGACCGCGCTTTTGCTGATGATTTTGGCCTGTTGCCGCGCCAATTTCCGTAAATAAGTATAAGTGGGCAAAGTGTTGAGGGTGATGTCGCGTTCGACCACACAGGTAAATTGAGTGTGTGCCGCCAATTTTTGATAATGTGCGGCGGAAAACTGTAAATTGCATTTGCCGTAAAAAGTCCAGTCGGGCAAGTTTAAACGGGTAAATGGCAGTAGCTTCTTATCGGCGACAAAATCTGACAGTGCCAGATAACCACCAGGCTTGAGGACACGGTAAGCTTCTTTAAAAAACTGGGTGCGATCGGGGAAATGGAAAATACATTCCACCGCCAGCACCACATCAAATGACTGGTCAGGGAATGGCAAGGCGCAAGCATCCCCCTGATGAAAGGCCACCTGATTGTGATCGGTGGCGATGACAGTGGCGCGGGCGCGTTGCAATTGCCGCTCGTCCAAATTTAAGCCCACCAAATCCATACGCACATAGCGCTCGTTGATATGCGCCAGCGTACCACCAAAACCACAGCCGACATCTAGTACTTTCAGGCCATTATGGATATTGCCCGCCAAACACACTTGTGCTGACAGGGCTTCGGTGGCTTGGGCAAAATCATCGGCACTGAGTTGGGCTTGTTTGGGTGTTTCCCAATACCCCCAATGGACATGGCGGCCAAAACTTTGGGTCACGGCCTCATTACCCTCTTTTAACAACGCCAACAGGTAATCAAAATAAGGTAGTTTGACGGTAGGAGATGCCAGAGAGGTGATGGGTTTCATGGTGAAGTTATATAAATCAATTGGTTAACAAGTTACGCAAAATTTGTCCGTAAATCGCTGACAAGGTTTCCAAATCCTGTAAGTCAATATTTTCATTTACTTTATGAATACTGGCATTCAGTGGCCCCAGCTCAATGACCTGTGCACCTGTCGGAGCGATAAAGCGCCCGTCCGAAGTGCCGCCGCCTGTATCGTCTTTAGGTTCGCTGCCAGTGACCGCTTTAATCGCGGCATGGGTGGCGGCGACCAACTCGCCCGAAGCCGTCAAAAACGGCTGCCCTGACAAACGCCAATCCAGACGGTAGTTAAAACCAAAACGATCCAGAATGGCATGGGTACGCTGCCGAATAGTCGCGGCATCCAATTCCGTGCAAAAGCGCAGGTTAAATTGCACGTCCAGTTCGCCCGGAATAATATTTTCCGCACCCGTGCCACCATTGATATTGGACACTTGCAAGCGGGTAGGCGGAAAAAAAGCATTGCCTTGATCCCATACTTCCTCAGTCAACGCCTTTAACGCCGGGGCAAAGGTATGGATAGGGTTTTCCGCCAACTCTGGATAAGCGACATGGCCTTGGATACCGATAACAGTTAGACGGGCGCATAAAGAACCACGCCGCCCGACACGGATGACATCACCGATAGTTTTATCACTGGATGGCTCGCCCACCAAACACCAATCGATTTTTTCACCTCGCGCCTCCAGCACTTCCACCACCTTAACCACGCCATGCGTGGCAATGCCTTCCTCGTCACTGGTCATCATCACCGCAATGGAGCCTAAATGATCGGGATGCTGTTTGACAAACTGCCCGACCGCCGTGACAAACGCCGCGATACTGCCTTTCATATCAGCCGCACCGCGCCCATATAGCTTGCCATCCTTGATTGTCGGCTCAAAAGGTGGCGAATCCCACGCCGCCAACGAACCTGGCGGCACGACATCGGTATGCCCCAAAAACACTAACAAGGGCTTGCTTTGGCCACGTCTTAGCCAAATATTTTGGGTATCGGCAAAATCTAATCGCTCGGCGGTAAAGCCCAACGGGGTCAGCCAGTCTGCCAGCAATTCTTGGCAACCGGCATCGTCTGGGGTGACAGATGGGCGGCTAATCAAGGTTTTTAACAGCTCTAAGGTTTCACTCATAATTGCGTTTCATAGTGTTCGGCAGAAAAACCGACTAACAGTTGTTCGCCGGTGTCCAACACCGGGCGTTTCATTAAGGTAGGCGCGGCCAAAATCAACGCTATCGCCTTGTCTTGATTAAGGTCGCTTTGTTGCTCAGTGGACAATTGCCGCCACGCGGTACTGCTACGGTTAAGCAACAGCTTCCAATCGACACGGGCGGCAAAATCCGCCAATTGCGCGGCGCTTAGGCCATCCACACGGACATCGTGGTAACGGTACGGCTTTTCGTGCTGTTCTAGCCATTGCCGCGCTTTTTTAACGGTTTGGCAGGTTTTAATGCCATATAAGGTAAACGTTGTGGTCATGAAACAATTAGAGCTGGCTGTTTAACAATTCGTCCAAAGTTGGTAGTTCAGGGTCGGCTTTGCAACGCACCTTATAAATGTCAATAAACTCCATAAATGCCTGTTCCAAATCTTCCAGAATATCTTCCTCGTTATCACGTTCATCTTCAGGGACATCATCCGATTCCAAGTATTCGCGTTGCAAAGCCACTTCGCTGTTCAAGGCAAGCGTAGCATAAATGACGGCGTTATTTGAGATAGGGTCGCTCATAATCTTTAGCTCCAAGGTTGGGAAAGTTATCAATTACATTAGTGTAGCGTAATTGGGCGTTTTTGGTATGAGTTTATTGAGGTAAACCCAGCGATCGCCAAGATTCAAGGTGGGAATGAACTGAGTATTGCTTGGAAAAAAGCCCAACAACGCTTAAGAAGATAGGGAGCGTTGGCCAGATTAACCAGCCAAACTGCATGCAGATATTATTATAGGTTTAGAGCGGCAGCCAATTTGCTGACAGACTGCTGGGTTTGCTCATCGGTTTCACTAAAGCACACCCCTGCACCCGCAGGAAAAATTTCATAGTTACGCTCCATCGCATAAATGATGTCGCATTTTAACGCCAGCAACTCGTTGTTGAGCAATATTTTAAGGTTACCCACCCGAGTGATATAGTTATGGTTAAATTCCGGCGTTGGTTTGGCCAAAAACGCGCCATGTAAGCTGATATTAGTGATTGTACCGGTGTATTCT
>JACXTQ010000112.1 GCA_016919605.1 Methylovulum sp. | reverse complement strand
TATCGTCGGCCTTATCGGGATGGTGTATTTGTAACAGGGCTTTGTGCGCCGCCTTAATCACAATATCGGGGGCATTGCGGGTAACTTTTAAATTGTCGTAATGGGTGCGTATTTTTGCCATAGCGTTATTATTATTTTTTAGATGGAAGCCATCCCTATCCCACACCCTATGGTTAGCATCGGGTGTGGGGCGATGGAAACTATCTTATTTTACCGCCTTCTTGTGGGCGGTTGTTGCGTTTATCGGTTGTGGTTCAAGATAAGCGATATTCAGGTGATCTTCAAGCAAGTATTTACGCGCCACCTCACGCACTTGTTCGGCAGTGACCTGATTGACCTTGCTGACATATTCATCGGCCTTCTGCCAGCCTAAACCTATCGTTTCCAACATCCCCAATTGCATGGCCTGATAAAAATTAGAGTCGCGCTCATAGACTGCACTGGCCAACACTTGCGCTTTGATACGCTGTAATTCGTCTTTTTTAATCAACTCCTGTTGCAGGCGGCTAATTTGGTCTTTTAACGCCAATTCCAACTCCCAAACAGTTTTACCTTCGGCGGGCGTAGCTTCCAACTCAAATAAATCGGCCAAGCGCGAGCTAAAGTTATAACTGGCCCCTGCCGATACGGCAAGTTGCTTGCCGCGTATCAGCTCCTTGCTTAACCGCGCACTGTTGCCACCATCCAACACCCCTGCCAACACTTCCAGCGCGTAGGCTTCCCACTCTTGCTCGGCGGTTTTTAAGGACGGTACTTTATAGGCCAAGGCCACAGAGGGCAATTTGGCAGGAACTTTAACGACCATTTTACGCACACCCAATTGTGGGCTTTCGGTTTGCGGTTTTAACGGTTTGAATTCGCTAGGCTTAAGACCACCAAAATATTGCTCCGCCAAGGCGAAAACGGCGGCGGTTTGGACATCGCCGACCACGACCAAGGTTGCATTATTGGGCGCATACCAATGTTCGTACCAGGCTTGCAAATCTTCCACCTGATAATTGGCAATATCGACAGGCCAGCCGATAATCGGGTTTTTATAGGGGCTACTGGTAAAGGCCATCGCCATGAACTGTTCGGACATTTTCGCTTGCGGATTATCTTCGGTGCGCATCCGGCGCTCTTCCGTCACCACTTCCAATTCTTTTTTCAGCTCATCGGCCAGTAAATGCAAATGGCGCATCCGGTCGGCTTCCAGCTCAAAGCTCACCGCCAGTTTGGAAGCCGCCATTGTTTGGAAATAGGCGGTGTAATCATGGCCGGTAAAGGCGTTCTCATCACCGCCATTTTCGGCAATGATGCGCGAGAATTCACCCGCCGGATGTTTGTCGGTGCCTTTAAACATCATGTGTTCCAACATGTGCGAAATGCCGGTGATACCGCCAGGTTCATAGCTGGAGCCGACTTTATACCAAACCTGTGACACCACCACAGGAGAGCGGTGGTCTTCTTTAATCAAGACTTTCAGGCCATTGCCCAAGACGCGCTCGACGACTTGGGGCTGGGCATGGCTGGCAAACACGGGCAAACACAGTAATGCGGCGCCTAATATGCGATGCTTCATAATTCCTCACGATAGGGTTAAAATCCGGCTATCAAACCGACGGTTAATAAAATATAGGTGCTATCGTGCCGGATTTTAAAATATCTCACCAGTCATTAAAACTGATACGTTAAACTGACCCGATAACCGCTAACATCCTTGCCTGTGGCACTAAACAAATAATTGCCGGCCAAACTCAAAGCGCTTAGCCAATGCTGGTCATTGACGGCTTTGATTGATATACCCAGTTCATTGTATTGGTCAACAAAGAAATGGGAACCAAAATATTCGGTGTCGGTAAAGTTGGCGGCGACATTGAGCTTATGGCCATAATAATCGCCGTTGACGTTTTTACTCAGCGACAAACCGTTTTTTATAATATAGTTTTGTAAATTAGGGTCTACCGAATAACCTTTGATGGTAAAAGGCAAGGTCGTGTAGTAGCCCGCCATATTGCCCACGGTCAGTTTGAGCGAATTAGGGTCTAAAGATTCCAAATCAAAGGTGTATTTGCTGGTTAATGTGCCTGAGGCGACATGGCCGGCATCGGCCAGGTCAAACGAACCTCTCAAGCTATAGGCCACCGCAGGCGTTAACACCCACTTGCTGTTCATCCGGTATTTATAGGCAAAGCCCGCCCCGCCATCATAAGACTGCGCCCCTTGGGTGTCGATATACGTAAACGGGGCGGAGACGATAATCTGTTGCCTATCATCAAGCTTAAAGGTATAGCTTAAGGGCATGGTAAAGGTATCGACCGATTTGCCGCTCAAATCATAATGGCCGTAACGGACACCGCCATCAAAACGGTTAGCCCGTGCGGCTTTTTTAGTTGACCCTGTTGACCAATCGTCGGTTGTACCCAGCAAATAGGCGTTTTCCACCATAATACCCATCAGACTGGACGGATTACCGCCTATAGGGTCAGCCGAATCGACTTTTGCCAATTGCTTATTAATGGCGGCATTATAGCTTCTGACCAAATTTTCCACTTTGGTATCCAATTGCTTTCTCAAACTGCCCGACACCACACCTGAAGATGACACCACCACCGATTCCTTGACCCCCAAACCTGGGATAGTGACAATGACATTAGTGGCGGACACTTTGTGGAATTCAATGGGTAGACCTTTAAAATCCATAATAATATTCGCACCCACAGTACTTTTTACCCCCGGAAATAAAGCCTGATAGTTTTCAGGATGGTTGGCGGCCTTGATGGCATCATCAAAGCTGGCAAAACCTAGGCTACGGGTAATGCCACCAAGCGTGACCGTGGTCAGAAAATTATCGGCTAAAGCCGCTTGGGTGGCACAAAGCAAAGCGATGGCCGATACTAGTTTGGTACGTATGTGCATAATTATTTCCGCTAAAAAGTTGACTTGGTGGTTTACCAACAAAATATGACCTATAAACAACAACGCGTTGTCGGTCGCCATCATCAACGATAAAGCCAAACACGGCAAGGTATAAAGCACACACAGGATTAGGTAATATTACCAAAAAGACCCTGTCCTTTTGCAACGACAGGCGATAAAAAAGGCTGGGGGTTAGCCAGCCTTTTTGTCATCAGAGGTCGCTTACTTAATTCAACAAGCCTTGCAATAAGCCATTGAGCTTATGCACAAACGCCGCCGGATCTTCCAATTGCCCACCTTCGCTTAAAATCGCTTGGTCAAACAAAATATGTGTCAAATCGGCAAAACGGCTGTCATCTTGTTCGGATTTCATGCGCACGACCAAGGCGTGGTCAGGGTTGATTTCAAAAATCGGCTTTCTGCCCATCCCCATGCCGCCCATCAATTGCCCAGCATCTTTCATAATACGCTCCATGTTCAGGCTCATGCCATAAACATCGGCGACCAAACAAGCGGGGGATTCGGTCAGACGGTGGCTTAAACGCACTTCGCTGACCTTGTCGCCCAGCACCTCTTTAATCTGTTTCAGCACCGATTCAAAATCATGGCTGACTTCTTCTTGGGCTTTTTTCTCTTCTTCGCTGTCCAGCTTACCCAAATCCAAATCACCTTTAGCGACGGACTGCAAATGTTTGTCGTCAAAATCGCTTAAATTAGTGACCAGCCATTCGTCAATACGGTCGGACAACAACAGCACTTCAATGCCTTTTTTACGGAAAATTTCCAGATGCGGGCTGTTTTTGGCCGCCGCAAAACTGTCCGCCGTGACATAATAGATTTTGTCCTGGCCTTCTTTCATACGGCTGACATAGTCTTCCAAGGTCACATCTTGGGTGTTGTTGTCATTATGGGTAGATGCAAAGCGCAGCAATTTGGCGACACGCTCCTTATTGCTGTGGTCTTCGATAATACCTTCCTTCATGACCGGGCCAAAATCAGTCCAGAATTTGGCATAGTTTTCAGGCTCGTTTTTCGCCAAACCTTCCAGCATCCCCAGCACTTTTTTCACCGCGCCGGATTTGATGGCGCTGATTTGCTTGCTTTGTTGCAAAATCTCGCGGGAAACGTTCAACGGTAAGGAATTGGCATCAATAATACCCCTGATAAAGCGCAAATAACGCGGCATCAGCTGTTCGGCATCATCGGTGATGAACACTTTGCGGATATACAGCTTTACGCCATGCTTGGCATCCCTGTCCCACAAATCAAATGGCGCACGGGCAGGCACATACAGCAACAAGGTATACTCGTTGGTGCCTTCAACCTTGCTGTGGACATGGGTCAGCGGGTCTTGATAGTCATGGCCGACATGTTTATAAAATTCATTGTAATCGCTATCAGAAATGTCCTGACGTGATTTAGTCCATAAGGCGGAAGCACTGTTGATGGTTTCCTCAACGATTTCCGGTGCGGCTTTTTCTTTAGCTTCGGCAACCTCTTCGCCTTCTTCCGGCTCATCGTCATAACTGGGCGCAGCTTCTTTGTCCATTACGATAGGCAAAGAAATATGGTCGGAGAATTTTCTGATAATCGAGCGGATGCGATAACCGTCTAAAAACTCGCTTTCCGATTCTTTCAGGTGCAGGATGATTTGTGTGCCACGTCCGGCTTTTTCGACAGTTTCCAACGTGTAATCACCTTCCCCGGCGGATTCCCAACGGGTCGCCTGATCAACGGGTGCGCCCGCTTTACGGGTGATTAAGGTGACTTTATCGGCGACGATAAACGCCGAGTAAAAGCCCACGCCGAATTGGCCGATCAGCTCACTGTCTTTGGCTTGGTCGCCTGTCAACGCGTCAAAAAATTGTTTGGTGCCGGATTTGGCAATCGTGCCGATATGCTCTTGCACTTCTTCACGGGTCATACCGACACCGTTGTCGGTAATGGTGATAGTGCCTTGGTCTTTATCAAACTCCAAACGGATTTTTAACTCACTGTCACCTTCGTACAGGCTTTCATTTGATAAGGCCAAAAAACGCAGCTTATCGGCGGCATCGGAGGCATTGGAAACCAACTCGCGCAAGAAAATTTCCTTGTTGCTGTACAAGGAGTGGATCATTAAATGTAGCAGGTGCTTGACTTCGGTTTGAAAACCCAAAGTTTCTTTTTTTGTTTCAACAGTCATGTCTGATAATTCCCGATGGTAAATGTTAACAATTGCGATGTGGGGGCGGCGGGGGAATTTTCAAGGCTTGCCGTTGGGTAAAATGAGCGATTGCGGCAAGCACAATTGACGGACACATCCAGATAACGTACAGTACTACTGTACAGAAAATACCTCCCCAAGAGCCTATGACCATCCAGACGACCTATACCCAAGCACGGGCCCATCTTGCCACCTTGTTGGCTTCGGTGACAGACGACCAAGAAGTGGTGATTATCCAGCGGCGCGGAGCTGCCGATGTCGCCCTGATTGCCGCCGATGAACTCAACAGCCTGCTTGAAACCGCACATCTGTTGCGATCCCCTGCCAATGCGGAACGTTTATTGGCGGCATTGGCCCGCGCCCAACAACAAACCACACAGCCCCAAGCACCCGCCGATTTACGCGCCGAGGTTGGTCTTGGTTAAAACCGTTGGGCGGGTAAGTGCCTTTCAGCCAGAATTTCGTGAAGACCTGCGGTTCTGGGTGCAAACCAACCAGCGGGTCGCGCTCAAAATTCTCGATTTGGTCGAAGCAGTCATGCGTGACCCGTTTACTGGGATAGGCAAACCTGAGCCGTTAAAACATATCGCCCTAGGAACGTGGTCACGCCGTATCACCCAAGAACATCGTTTGGTCTATCTAGTGACTGATGACCGGATTGATTTTCTCCAAGGACGCTACCATTACAGCCGATGACACCGGCCTTATCCAAAATACCCAACCCTCTAAATAAGCTTGGCTTTCATTTTCAAATAAACCGCCACCAACAACACGCTAAAACCTACCAAGCCGATCACCACCTGATGTGAATAGCGTAGGATCAATTCTTGATTTTGCCCTAGAAAATAGCCGATTAACGTCAGGATGGACACCCAAATAAACGCACCCAGTAACGTGTAAAGCGAAAATTTAAGGTGATTCATCCCCGCCAAACCTGCCGGGATAGAAATTAGGTGGCGGATAACCGGCAACAGACGGCCTATAAATGTAGAAATTTCACCGTGTTCGGTAAAATAGTTTTCTACCCGTAACAACGTTTCTTCGCGTATCAGCACATAATGGCCGTATTTCACCAATAAAGGCCGCCCCAACCACCGTGCGGCAAAATAATTGACATAAGCGCCGAACAAACTGCCAGACGTGCCGCTTAAAATCACCAAGGCCATATTCATCTTGCCTTCCTGCACCAAATAGCCTGCGGGCGGCATAATAATCTCGCTAGGGATGGGGATGATTGAGCTTTCCATCGCCATCAACAAAAAGATACCCGTATAGCCCATAGAGCCGATAGTGGTGACAAGCCAGTTGATGACTTCATGTAGCATAGTGTGTTTCCTTGGGTCGGTTAAATGCTGAAAAGGGAGGGTTAGTTGCAAGCATTGCGCTTATCAAATAAGCCGATAAAAAACCATTATTTTCCATTAGCTTAGTTTTTGTCAAACAACACCGGCAAAACCGCTGTCCGCAATAAGGCTACAAAACCCTTATTTTTAAGGTTAGGGTATTGATGCTTAAAAGCGCTGGGGAGCATTGCAGGGCCGTTGCGTTGGCATCGTATAGCCCGTGTTTTGCTTGCAAGGCTTAAAGTCAAGCCCAGCCATAAAGTAAACTTGTACACCCCGCCCATTTCCCTGATACTTACCGCCTTTTAACTTCCAAACCAGCGGACTATTACATGGACATCATTTTTTTAGGCGGTCTTGAAATTGACACCCTGATCGGCATTTATGATTGGGAACGCCAACAACGGCAAACAGTCATTTTGGATATTGAAATGGCTTTT
The DNA here is from genome assembly GCA_016919605.1 of Methylovulum sp. Lineage (GTDB taxonomy): Bacteria > Pseudomonadota > Gammaproteobacteria > Methylococcales > Methylomonadaceae > Methylovulum. The sequence continues at coordinate 3,192 of JACXTQ010000112.1, read as the reverse complement.
GACATTCAAAAAGCAGCGGCAACTGACGATATCCAATACGCCTTAGACTATAAGACCGTCTCCGACCGTATCATTAGCTTTGTAAAAGGCAGTGAGTTTTTTCTGGTGGAGCGGCTAATCTCTGAAATTGCCCAGATTATCCGTAGCGAATTTGCCGTGCCTTGGGTCAAAATCACGCTCAACAAAAAAGGCGCGATAGGCAGCGGCATTGATGTCGGCATCACCATCGAACGCGGGGAAAAAACCGCATGACCACAGCTTACATCAGCATCGGCAGCAATATTGAACGGGAAAAACATATTGCCGCAGGCTTGCAGTCGCTTAAACAGTTGTTTGGCGAGTTGGTGGTGTCCAGTGTCTATGAAGCCGAAGCGGTGGGCTTTTCCGGTGCGGCTTTTTATAATCTGGTAGTCGGCTTTAATTCGGAACTGACCGCCCAAACCATTGCCCAACAATTGCGGCAGCTTGAGTTCGCCCAAGGGCGTACACCGGACAGCAAAAAATTCTCGTCCCGAACCTTAGACTTGGATTTATTGCTATACGGTGATGCGCTTATTAATAATGGCAGTTTGCAACTGCCCCGCGCCGATATTGAGCGTTACGCCTTTGTGTTGGAACCCTTGGCGGAAATCGCCCCTACCTTGATACATCCAGTTTTACAGTTAAGTTATGCGCAACTGTGGGCGCAAATGCCTAAAGCAGGGGTGCGGCAACGGCGGATTGATTTTTCTTGCACGCACTAGGATTAAAGCTTGTTAACCTATAATTAAAAAAACCATTGTTTAAGCCAACCGTGTTGGTCACTCCCCTCTCCCCTCTCTCCCATTGATTTTGCAAAATGCGATTAAAATTGCATTTTGCAAAAACCAAAATGCCATTATACTTCTTCAGCATAGGCAACAGCATATCTAATAACTTGTTTTTATTTATTTTTTAACTTGGCAAGATGCTTGCTTTATAGCAAACAGAGCCTATGAAATGGCAAATAAAACACTAGCCTTTATTGATTAACCGCACGTTTGCACCGGCGACAGCCAGGAGACGGTCATGAAAACCCACACAAACACTTTAAAGAAAATACAGCCGCTATTGGGGGCGGCATTGTTGCTGGCCAGCGCCTCAGCGACGGCTAAGGATTGGCAATACTTTGGCGACTACGATGCCAATACAGGCGCCCCCAAGTCTATGGTCGATATGAGCGGCAAATTACCGTCCGACCTCATTTCGCGGGTTTTGAAAAAACTACCCGAAGGCCAGAACATCAGCAAAAATTCCGAAAATTTAGTGACCGATGATTTAGGTGCCAACATTTATTTGCTGAAAGATGCGCAAGTGACGGTATCGTTTGTCTCTGAAGGGGCGGGCTACCTAAACTCGTTGGGGTTTTTTAAATTTAACGCCGAAGATTTGCCCAGCAAAAGCCAGGTGCAAGATAGCATCATTTTCCCGAACATTTCCACACCGCCATTAAAATATGGCAATGGCATTGATTTAGGCAAATTTAAGGCCGGCGAAGCCATCGGTTTTACAGTGATGGCCAATGGCTGGAAACCTAACTTGCATAAGGTAGATCCCAACCAATCGGTTGACTGGATTTTCCGCACGATAAAAGGGTTGAACCCTGAAGTGAATGATGCCAACAATTATCGGGCGCATAATGTGCTGCTGTCCAATGCCCAAGATGGCTTTTTGATTATAGGTTTTGAGGATATGAACCGCACCCCCGGCAAGGGTAGCGACAATGACTTTAATGACGTTGTCATTGCCGTGCACGTTACCCCGTTTAGTGCCGTGGACAGGAGCCAAATGAATGATTTGGCGGCCAAAAGCGATTTGAATAAGATTGATACTGACGGTGACGGCGTACCTGATTATTTGGATGCCTTCCCGCAAGACAAGCTCCGTTCTGCGCAACGTTTTTATCCTAGTGCCAGTGGCTATGGGCATTTGGCTTTTGAAGACCAATGGCCGATTAAAGGCGATTACGACCTTAATGATGTGGTTATCAATTACCGCACTATTGAAACCCTGAACGCTAAAAACCAAGTGACCGATGTCGATATGGTTTATGAAATCGCCGCCCGTGGCGGTGTTTATCAGCGCGGTTTCGGTGTGCATTTACCCGGGGTAAGCAAGGACACTATCAATAAAGCCGCCACCACCCTGACCCGGGACAACCAAGCCGCCGTGGCTTTAAGCCCTGAGGACAAACAAAAAGAAGCCGTCTTTATTGTCGCGCCCGATATTAAAGCCATCACCAACACCGGACAAGGCTATCCATGCAGTTTTTTTAACACTTGGAACCAATGCCCCAAATTGCCCAGCCCACGTTTTGTCGCCCATGTGTCATTCAACACGCCCCAAGCGGCTATGGGCAAAGCCCCGTACAATCCGTTTATTTTCGCCACCAACCGGCGTGGGCTGGAAACGCATTTGGTTGACCTGCCACCCACCGATTTGGCAGACCCCCGTTTGTTTGGCACTTATGACGACACGTCCGACATCGGCAAAAAACGCTATTACCGTACCGCCAGCAACCTGCCTTGGGCATTGGATATTCCTGATAACTGGTTGTACCCTTCCGAACAAAAGGACATTACCTTGGCTTACGGCTTATTTGAAACATGGGCGGAAGCAAACGGTACGAAAAATTCAAGCTGGTATTTAAACGCCACTAACAAAGCGTATGTTTATTTAGGCAAATAAGGGGAAACTATCATGAACAAATTTATTATTTTACTGGCAGGCTTATGTTTGGGGCTGGGTGTTGGGGCAACCGCCAATGCCGACATCAACACGGTCACACCCAGCGACACCTTTACCTATAATACTCGGCAAACGGTGACGGTTGATATTCAAGTGAACACCCCGACAGGTGAAGCTACGGGCTTAAGTTTTTACAGCAAAGGCGCTGATGGTTTACGTTTATTGGATAGCCGCACCCTTGACGGCAATGGCTCTTATCAGGGCAAGTTGATGGTACCTGCGTACTTAAAAACTATCGTGGTGAGATCGCGTTGGCTAGATAATTTCCAAGAACTTGATTTGGATGTCAGCGGCCGCCAGATCAATGCCGTGATTGACCACTTTTAACCAGGATACCGGCTTAGTATCAGGATTTTTGCCAGCCCTGAATCTTGCGATAAATCGTTGAGGGGCTAACGCCCAGCAAGGCGGCGGCGTTGGGAATAT
>JACXTQ010000018.1 GCA_016919605.1 Methylovulum sp. | reverse complement strand
GAGCCTGGGCCTTGGCAGCAATCATGCCAGCCGTGTTCGTCAACGGAGGCGGTTTTTAGGCTGGATGCCAACAGGCCGCGCATGATCTCATCGGTGAAAGTTTCCATACCGCAATCGGTATGGTGGACAACAAACCATTCGCGGGTACCGAGCAATTTATAAGAAATGACCAGTGAGCGGATCGCATCATCACTGGCGCGACCACCGGCATTGCGGATAACATGGGCGTCACCTTCAGACAATCCGGCATATTTGGCAGGGTCAAGACGGGCATCCATACAGGTCAAAATGGCAAAATGCCGGCCTGGAGGCATAGGCAAATCGCCATTGTCAAAACTGGCGGCGTAATCACGGTTTGCCAATAACACTTCGTTTAATATATTGCTCATCGTTTGTTCCTCATGATTTTTATAGTTATGTTTTTAAAGTGCCGCCAAGCCTTTAAGCCGCAGGGCAAACTTAATTATATTGGCGAACTTTAATGTACCATAAAATACGCGTTTGCAAAGACAAGACGGCCATAAAAACAAAATGCTTGCTGTCGTGAAGCCCCCCCTTTTTAAGGCTGATCGGACAGCTATGCCGCCATTGAAAAAACCCTATGCACCCACTACCAACGACACTTTATAACACGGCACAAATTCAGGAACTTGAGCATCGGGTCATTTATCAGCGTGGCGTTTCCGGTTTTGAACTGATGACCAAAGCGGGTTACGCCGTTTTTGAATACCTGCATGAAAAATGGCGGGATGCCAAATCGGTCGTGGTTTTTTGTGGCGGTGGCAATAATGGCGGCGACGGCTATATTGTTGCAGCTTTGGCCCGCTCGGCGGGTTTGTCGGTTGAGGTTTACACGCTGGTTAACCCGCAAATGCTTAAAGGCGATGCCCAGACAGCGTACCAAAAATACAGCGCCACCCACGGTGAGCCGACACCGTTTCATGGCGGGCTTCAGGCCAATGCCGACATTATCGTTGATGCCTTGTTCGGTACCGGGCTTGATCGGGCCGTCACCGGCGATTATTTGGCGGCCATTGAGCGGATTAACCGCAGCCCAGCCTACACCGTGTCGATAGACATACCGTCAGGGTTAAACGCCAATACCGGAAAAGTCATGGAGGCGGCGGTCAAGGCGGATAGCACCATCACCTTTATCGGTTTGAAACAAGGCTTGTTTACGGGGGAGGCGGCCGAATATTGCGGGGACATTATTTACGCGCCTTTGGCGGTACCGGCGGATATTTTTCAAGATGTGCGCTCGAATGTCTACCGGGTTATACCTAAGGCATTCCCCCGCCGTGAGCGGTGTATGCACAAAACCAAAAATGGCCATGTTTTGGTGATTGGTGGCGAACGTGGGTTTGTCGGGGCGGTGATGATGGCGGCGGAAGCGGCTTTGCGGGTAGGGGCGGGATTGGTTAGCGTTGCCACCCGCCAAGAGCATACCGGCCTGATGAGTATCCATCGCCCTGAGTTGATGTGCCATGGCGTAGACAATGGCGAGCAATTGACCAGCCTGCTGGAAAAAGCCACCGTGGTGGTGATAGGCCCGGGGCTTGGGCAAAGCCACTGGGCAAAAGAATTGTTCCTGACCGTTATCCATTCCAGGAAGTTATCGGTTATTGATGCCGATGCCCTGAATATTTTGGCAAAAATCCCCGCCGCCCATAATAACTTGTTATTGACCCCCTTCCGCAGCATTTTAACGCCGCATGTAGGTGAAGCCGCCCGTTTGCTCAATTTATCCACCGCTAAAGTCAGGGAAGACCGCTTTGCGGTGGCGACCTTGATGCAGAAAAAATACGGGGGCATTGCCATCCTTAAAGGTGCGGGGACGTTGATCGCCACCAGCGATGATATTGCCGTGTCCAATACCGGCAACCCTGGCATGGCTTCCGGCGGTATGGGCGATGCGCTGTCCGGCGTTATAGCGGGGCTTCTGGCACAGGGTTTTGGCCTGAAAGATGCCGCACAACAAGGCGTTTATATCCACGGCAAAGCCGCTGACCTTGCCGCCGAAGCCGATGGCGAACGGGGTTTGATCGCCAGCGATTTGATGCCGTATTTAAGACGTTTGGTCAATTAATGATGCACCCGATACAACGCTATTTGCCCGACACTGAGGCGACCGTGCACTTTGGTGGCGAGTTACGTTCACTGTTGCCCGCGCAAGCGGTGGTGTTTTTGCACGGTGATCTAGGGGCGGGTAAAACCACGTTGGTCAGGGCCTATCTGCGCGCCGCCGGTTATGAAGGGGCGGTGAAAAGCCCCACTTACACCTTAGTTGAAGAATACCTTATCAATAAGCAAAAAATTTTCCATTTTGATTTATATCGGCTGGCCGAACCGGAAGAGCTAGAATGGATAGGCATCCGTGATTATTTTGACCAGCCTAGCCTGTGTTTTATCGAGTGGGCGGAAAAAGGCCAAGGTTTCTTGCCCGATCCTGACATTATCATTGACTTAACGCCTGAAGGTCACGGGCGGATGGTGAAACTGACACCTTATAGTAAGTAACTAATGTTACCCAGAAATTTTCTTTTGATTAAAAAATCAATAATGAGTCGCTATCGCGATGATTTTTTAATCGGGTTCTCGCACCCGAAGGCGAGATACTTTCTTTTGCTCCGCCTCGGCAACCGCTCCTGCGTTGCCCTACCTCCTGCATCCATGCAGTCGAAAAGAAAGTATCCAAAGAAAAAGCGGTCCGATTGCCGCTTCATCCTGTGCTTCTCAGTTTTGTAGGGGGTCGGCAGAGCGGGCTTCCTGCCCTTTATGCCCTTTGGGTAGCCTACCGACGCGCGGCATCCTTGCCGCGCCCCTTTATGCCCTGCGGGTATTCGGGCTGATCCCGACAAAACCTGCGATGCTCGGCACGGCAAACGGGAGAAAAACAACATCACTTCGTAACATCAGTAAGTAAAAATATCCAGCTTGTATATAAATAAAGATGAGCTACTATATAATCTACTGAGATATTATTTTTTCGGCGTTGTCTATGAAATTTTACCCTAAAATGCTCTGTATGTTGGCCTTACAGTGCGGCGCAGCCGTCGCTTTGGCCGAGCAGCCTATCCAAGTAAGCTCCTTAGCTTATGACGGGCAATTGGGACATTTGTCGATTGCTGTCAGCGCGTCGCCGAAACACCGCGTTTTTGTAATGAAGAATCCGTCGCGGTTGGTGATAGACATTAAAAAAGCCACGTTGCTTGGCAGCTTACGGCAACCCCCCGCCACCCATCCGTTATTTGCCAAAGTACGCTTGGCGGTGCAAAACGCCGAAGGTATACGGCTGGTGGTGGATTTGAAAAAACCGATTACCCCTGAAAAATTTTCCTTATCATCCAATAACCGCGATGAACATCGGCTGATGGTCGATCTCGCCAACAAACCTAGTGCCGTTGCGCAGGCAAAGCCTAATGCCGCCACAACAGCGAAGAAAACCGACAAACCCGCCGAATTGAAAACGGTGGTCAATAAAGGCCGCGATATTATTGTCGCCATTGATGCCGGACACGGTGGCAATGATCCAGGCGCACATGGCCCACAGGGCACGGAAGAAAAAATTGTCACCTTCGCCATAGCCCAAAAATTGGCGGCGTTTGTCAATGCCCAGCCGGGCATGAAAGCGGTAATGGTGCGTAAAGACGATTATTATGTGGGTTTGCGTGAGCGGATGCAGATTGCCAGGGCCGCCAAAGCCGACCTATTCATCTCTATACACGCCGATGCCTTTAATGACATTTCGGTCAGAGGGGCTTCGGTGTTTACCTTATCGACGCAAGGTGCCTCTAGCGAAGCCGCTCTGTGGTTGGAAAAAACCGAAAACGCCGCCGAATTGGTCGGTGGGGTCAATTTAAGTGACAAAGAAAATGTGTTGGCTTCGGTGCTGTTGGACTTGTCGCAATCGGCAACGCTATCGGCCAGCCAGCAAGTGGCGGACAGTGTCCTGAAACAGTTTGACGAAGTCGGCCAACTGCACCGTGACTCGGTGCAAAAAGCCGGTTTTATTGTCCTAAAATCGCCGGACATCCCCTCTATCCTAGTCGAAACAGCTTTTATTTCCAATCCCTTGGAAGAGAGTAATTTGCTTGATACCCGTTATCAGACTATGACGGCAAAAGCTATTTTTAACGGTGTTTACGAGTATTTTAAAAAAGCCGCGCCTATCGATAGCCGTATGGCGGCGCTGTAAGGACGCTTTCAGGTTTAATGCGCATCCATTCCCTGCCCACCCAACTGATTAACCAAATAGCCGCCGGTGAAGTTGTAGAACGCCCCTCATCAGTCGTCAAGGAACTGGTCGAAAACAGCTTCGATGCCGGTGCGGGTCAAGTGCATGTAGAAATAGAGCAGGGTGGGCTGCGATTAATCAAAATAAGGGATGATGGCTGCGGCATTGTCAAAGAGGATCTGCCCTTAGCGTTATCGCGCCATGCCACCAGTAAAATTGCTAGCCTACAAGATTTGGAACAAGTCGCCAGCATGGGTTTTCGCGGCGAAGCTTTGCCCAGCATCAGCTCGGTGTCACGGTTGGCGCTGATTTCCAGAATCCCACAGGCCGACTGTGCGTGGCGGGTTAATGCCGACGGTTCCGAAACCGACTTTACCCCACAACCCGATCCGCATCCGCTAGGTACAACCATTGAAGTGCGGGATTTGTTTTACAACACCCCCGCTAGGCGCAAGTTTCTCAAAACCGAAAAAACCGAATTTGGCCATATCGAAACCCTGTTGCAACGCATGGCCTTAAGCCGTTTTGACATCGGCTTTAGCCTGTTGCACAACCAAAAAGACATCTTGAAATTAAAACCGGCGCTGACTGAAGAACAGCAAGTGCAGCGGGTTGCGGTCATTTGTGGCAAGGCCTTTGTCGAAAATGCGGTAAAAATTGATTTTGCCGCCTCCGGTTTGCAACTCGCGGGCTGGGTAGGCTTGCCGACTTTTTCCCGCAGCCAGCAGGACATGCAGTTTTTTTACGTCAACCGCCGCCTGATTAAGGATAAGCTGGTCGCCCATGCCGTTAAACAGGCGTATCAGGATGTGCTGTTCCACGGTCGCCATCCGGTGTTTGTCTTATATTTAACCTTAGACCCGATCTTGGTCGATGTT
>JACXTQ010000017.1 GCA_016919605.1 Methylovulum sp. | reverse complement strand
TAAGCAAATCGCCCTGTTCGCACAACACGGCGTAAACGTTGGTATCAACATGCAGGTAGAATAAGCCACAGCCTTCGACAAAAAAGCGCACTTCGAAATCGTCATGGGTATGTTCGGAGAGGAATTTTTGCCGTAATGCGGCTTTGTCGGGATGGGCGGCGGTTAGGCTGATAACATCAACGGATTGGAAGCCGTATTGGTGTTGCAGGTGGGCAATGGGTTCGGCGTAGGCCGCCAGGACGGTGGCTTGGTCGGCATCGGCGGCAAAGTTGCAAGCGGCTGTCCAGCGTTCAAACGTCACGCCTATGCCGTGCAGGTGTTGGGCAATGTCGGCGAAGTCGTGGTAATAGTGGCCTTGGTCTGGCTGGTTGTCAGGGTATCGGATCAATAGGCTCATGGGGTGTCCTTGGGGTTAAGGCGGGGTGCGCCTGTTGTTGGGTTACGGGCGTGTCGCCCACTTTGCTATAGCTAAAGCGCAATAAAATGATGTCGTTCGTGGTGAGCTTGTCGAACCACCATAGCCCTTCGACAAGCTCCACCACAAGGGTGGTCTGGGGACAGGCGAACGGCTTTACAATCAATTTATACTGCGTTAGCTATATGCTTGGCTATCAGTGCTGGAGTTAGCGCCGTCTGCACAGATGCAAATGCAGTTCACACGCCAGTAAAGCGTCCAAGGCCTCTAAATGGCGCAGGGTTTCTTCGACGCTTTCGCCCCAGGTATACACGCCATGCCCTTCAATAATGTACGCCCGGCAATCAGGATGGGTGTCCAGATAAGCATCGGCTTGCGCGGCTAGGCGGGGGATATCTTGGTCGTTGGCGAAGATGGGGATGGTCAGGCGGGTGGCATGGGTGCTTATGCCACGGAAAGCCTTCAGCAATTCGTAATTTTCTAGGACAATTTCATCGCCAAATAATTTGGACACCAGCACGGCGTTTAACGGGTGTGGGTGCAGCACCGCATAGATGTCAGGGAAGCGGCGGTAAATGCCGGTGTGCAATGCTGTTTCCGCTGAGGGCTTTTTGCCGTCAAGTGAGCGGGCATCGGCATCTATCAGCATAATGTCATCGGCTTGCAAGTGGCCTTTATGTTTACCGGAGACGGTGATGGCAATCGTGCCATCCAGCAAACGCACGGAAAAATTGCCGCTGGTGGCGGGAACCCAGCCTTTGCTGTCAATAAAACAACCAGCGGCGATCAACTGCTGGGCGGCTTGGTAGAAAGTATGAGTGGCAGTCATGGGGCGGTTTTGGAAGTCATGCGAAAGCTTTACTTTAGCAGATTATTGGCTAAATGTTGGGGTTTTCTACGGTCAAACAGAGGGTTTGTAGAACCCCGAATTGACAAGAAGTCTGCCGTTATCACTGAGGCCGCTGCCACAATCAAAAGGAAACTTAAATGGTGATATAATATCAATAGGTTAGCCATGAATAAATGCCGTGCTTAGTTTTTTCGGGGGGTGTGGTAAATATCGGGTAAATTCAGGCTATTGGTCCCTACTAATTAAAGTGAGCTATTGAAGGCGGCTTTTCTGGTGTTTTGCCAAAAATAGGGTACGGTATGAGGGTGGTCTTTTTGCCTTAACCGTTGCCAACCTGCAAGCTTAGCGGGAACTAGGCTATAATGGTGCAATTCTAATCAAAACCTAAAGACATGGCACAGTATCTTGAAATTCATCACGAAAACCCGCAGCCGCGTTTGATCCAGCGGGCTGTGGCGATTGTCCAACAGGGCGGTGTAATTGCTTATCCCACCGATTCGTCTTATGCGTTGGCTTGCCATATTGGCGACAAACAGGCGATGGACAATATCCGCCGTATCCGGCAACTGGATGATAAGCATGATTTTACCTTAGTCTGCAAAGATTTGACCCAAGTCTCGATGTTTACCAAAATCGGCAATGATGCGTTTCGCCTGATTAAAGCCTTGACCCCGGGGGCGTTCACTTTTATCCTCGATGCCACCAAGGAAGTGCCGCGCCGCTTGCAGCACCCTAAGAAAAAAACCATCGGTATCCGCATCCCCGACCACCCCATCACGCAAATGTTGGTGCAGGAATTGGGCGAAGCACTGTTTAGCAGCACCTTAACCTTGCCCGGCGACAGTGAAGCCCTCAGCGACCCTTATGACATTAGGGATAAGCTCGACCATGAATTGGACTTGATTATTGACGCGGGTATCGTTAAGTTTGAGCCCACCACCATGATTGAATTTACCCGTACCGGCCCTGTCATCGTCAGACAAGGCAAAGGCATTGCCACTTTGCTGACCCAATAAAGGAGACCCCCTTATGATGGATGATTTGCCCCTGATCCAACGCATTATCGTTTGGATTTTGCCCGTTGTCTTTGCCATCACCGGACACGAAGCCGCCCATGGCTGGATGGCAAAAAAATGTGGTGACAACACCGCCTATATGCTCGGACGGTTGACCTTAAATCCGCTCAAGCATATTGATCCGTTGGGAACGGTGATTTTGCCGGGGTTGTTGCTGTTGACCCAAACAGGGTTTGTGTTCGGCTGGGCGAAACCCGTGCCTGTCAATGGCCGTTATTTTAAAAAACCTTTGCAGGATATGGCCTTGGTCGCCGCCGCAGGGCCTGGCGCCAATTTGCTGATGGCGATTGCTTGGGCGTTATTGGCGCGATTGGGGGTCGCCATTGATATTGAAACGATTTCCATGCCTTTAATTAATACGGGGATTGCCGGTATATCCATCAACACCTCGCTGTTGTTGATCAACTTGCTGCCCATCCCGCCTTTGGATGGTAGCCGTATCATGACCGCCCTACTGCCCTACCGTGTGGCTGTGCAGTATAACCAGCTTGAGCGTTACGGTTTTATCATCTTGTTAGCCCTGTTGTATGCGGGGGTGCTGGATGCCCTATTGCAATATCCGTTATATATCGCCCATAATTTGTTCTTTTCGTTGGCGGGATTGTAGAAAGACAAGGCTTGGCTGGATACTGGCAATCATGTAGTTTGCCAGTATCCAGCCATTGTACCGATATCGGAATTATCCGAGCTATTATGCCCAGAATCTATTTTTAGGAAAAATGGGTATCAGGCCATCCTCCGTAACGCGCAGATTTTTGCCCCGTTCATCAACAACATTGGCCTTCAACTAAACAAGTCCGATATACAAAACACCGGCGTTCAAGCGAATAAAAATGCGCGGCGGTTGCTGCCTATATACGCTGGCTTACCATTACTTAAGATGACCCAACCCACACCTGCAATCGATCCCGAACCCCCCGCGTTTGCTATGGTCAACGGTGCGCCGTTTAAGCAACTCCCCGATGATTTGTACATTCCGCCGGATGCACTGGAAGTGTTTTTGGAGCTGTTTGCAGGGCCATTAGATTTGTTGCTCTATTTGATCCGGCGGCAAAATCTGGATATTGTCACTATTTCGATAGCGCAAATCACCCAGCAATACATGACCTATATCCAGCTTATGGGCGATTTGAAAATCGAACTGGCGGCGGATTATTTGGTGATGGCGGCCTGGTTGGCGGAAATCAAATCTAGGATGCTGCTGCCCCGTCCGCTAGAAGCCGAAGATGAGGACGAAGACCCGCGTGCGACCTTAATCCGCCGTCTTCAGGAGTATGAAACCATAAAATATGCCGCCGAAGAATTGGAGCAATTGCCGCGCATGGAGCGCGATTTTTTTAGCGTTGACGTGGACACCGCCACGATTGATGTCATACAAGCCTTGCCGGATGCGCAATTAAGCGAGTTGTTGCTTGCATTTAAAGCCGTCCTCAAACGCGCCGAACAACTTAGCCACCACGCCATAACCAAAGAAGCCTTATCAGTCCGTGAACGCATGTCTACAATATTGGAAAGCCTTAAAGGCGCAGATAGCCGTCTATTTACAGAATTATTCAGCCGCCGCGAAGGGCGGCACGGCGTGGTGGTCTCCTTTCTTGCTATACTTGAGCTGGGTAAAGAAGGCTTCATCGAAATCAGCCAAGCCGAACCCTTCGCCGAGCTGCGGGTTAGAGCCATCCCTGCCCGTGCCCATTGACGTGCCTACAGCCAACATGGAAATCCAGCGTATTGTTGAGGCTATCTTATTTGCGGCTAAACGGCCTATGACCTGCCAGCACGTGCAACAGGTGTTCCCTGAATTGGAGCAACCGGACGTGGCCGACATCCAAGCGGCTATTGATGCGCTGATCGCAGTTTACCAGCCGCATGGGATAGAATTTGCAAAAGTGGCCAGCGGCTACCGCTTTCAGGTGCGCTCGGATTTGTCGCGTTGGGTATCGCGGTTGTTTGAGGAAAAGCCACCCAAATACTCAAAAGCGTTAATGGAAACCTTGGCGATTATTGCCTATCGGCAACCTGTCACCCGTGGTGATATTGAGGATATCCGTGGCGTTAGCGTCAG
>JACXTQ010000111.1 GCA_016919605.1 Methylovulum sp. | reverse complement strand
GGCGCTAACTCACCCATCGCCAAAAGCTGCGAGAAGCCAATAATGGCATTGAGCGGGGTGCGCAATTCATGGCTGATATTGGTCAAAAACTCGGATTTGGCGCGACTGGCAAATTCCGCCGCTTCTTTGGCCAACAATAGTTCTTGTTGGGCTTTTTTGCTGGCGGTAATGTCTTCGACCAGTGCCCAAGACATTTTCCGCCCCGAATGGTCGAGAAAAATAAAGCCACTGACCAGCACCGACACACGGCCACCATCTTTGCGTATATAGTCTTTCTCAAAAGGCCCCAAACGCCCGGTCTGTACCATCACGTCAACTTGCGCCATGTTTTCTGGCAGATATTCCGGGGCGGTTATGTCCAGATAAGTCATGGTCAGCAATTCATCACGCGTATAGCCAGTCATGTCTTGCAAAGCTTGGTTAACGTCAATAAACTTGCGGCTGGCAAAATCCGTATAGGCCATGCCCGTGGGGGAAAATTGGAATAATGTGCTGAGCTTTTCTTCATTAAGCTGTAATTGGGCTTCCATTTCTTTGCGCCTGCCAATTTCACGCTGCAAATGGTAATTGAAGGCTAACAAGGCAAAAATAAAAAAACCCAAAACGGCCGCCAAAGCAATGGCGACATAAAGGTAACGGTAAAATGTGCTGACTTCTACTGTCGGGTTTGGGTCATAGATAAAACCGGACAGGGAATAATCCGGCTTGAGCAAACCCAAACGCACATAGGTATCGGCAATGCTCCGCCAGCGCCCTTCGTTGCTATGGCCTAGCGGTACCAAGGTGGGCAAGAGCAGATTTTGCATCGCCTGATATTCAAAATGTAAATGGCCGCTGGAATGTTTAGAGCCAATGTTTTTGATGACGGCAATAGCTTCATCAGGGTGCGCCATCGCATACGCCCAACCTTTGAGGCTGGCACGTAAAAAAGCTTGCGCCCGTTCTGGATGTCCGGCGATTTCCCGTGCACTGGTGAACAGGTTGTCGCCATAAAAATCAATCCCGTAATTGATGGGCTTAAGTTCAGTGATAGGGAAGTTGTGTTGCTGGAAATAATAAGGCTGTTCGGTGCCGTAAACGGCAATGGCAGCAAATTTACCGGCTATCAGGCCTTCAAGGTCATTGCTCTGATCCAAAAAATCAAAATGGGTCAAAGCCCCCGTTTCATTTAACAACATGGCTAACACCGCAGGCGTTTGGTTATTTTGTTTGACCATGATTTTTTTGTTCACCAACTGCTGGGGCGAAGTGATCCCAGAGGATTTTGCCACCGCCAAAATATCGGCTGCATGTTGGAAAACCACCGACAATATCACCACTGGCTTGCCTTGCTGCCTGTCAATCAGCAAACTGGGCGTGCCGGTGGCATAGTGCGCCCGGTTGCCGACCACTTCAGCGACATAGTCAATGCTAGGGCCACCTTCGCGTACCTGAACACTCAGCCCTTCATCGCGGTAATAGCCCAAAGCTTGCGCCATGTAATAGCCGGCAAACTGGTAGGAATGCTCCCATTTCAATTGTAGGACAACAGCATCCAACGCCCACACAGGATTTACCATTAACCAAAAAATGGAGGCGAAAACCCACCATCTTGGCGATGCGCCACCACGAATGATGTTTCTTAGCATGAATGGCAGATTTTTCATAAATTCACGCAGGCTATTGGCAATGGAAAGATAGGGTTACAATTGTATGCCAAAACAGCGGGGATGGCGGACTGTCAACTTAGCGGATATCTGGTAGGGGGGATAGGCTTCCCAGTTAAGCCGGGCAGGTTAAATGGGTGGATTAAAATGACAAAAATGGCCCAGTGACACGCATCATCGCCCCTTCAACCAAGCCAACAGCTGCTCTTCGGGCATCTCTCCGGCGGTAAACCAACCCTGTACGGCTGTACAGCCTAATCCACGCACCAGATCCAGGTCAGCTTGGGATTCGATGCCTTCTGCGACCGTAGCCAAATTTAGGGTTTTGGCAATGGCCAAGATGGCCGCCATCTGAGCTTTTGCCGAGGTAGTTTCGGCGGCGGCACGGACAAAACTGCGGTCAAGCTTGAGTTCGTTGACAGGTAGGCGCGGCAATTGCATTGATGCCAAAAAATCTGTGCCAAAATCCTTGATGGATAGCTTAAAGCCTTGTAGCCGTAAGCGGGTCATTACGCTGAGGACGGTCGCCATATCCTTGGATATGTCAGCTTCGGTGATCTCAAGATACAGATTTTCGGCTTTAAACCCAAAGGCGAGGATACTGGCCTGGAGAAATTGTGGGAAATGCGCATTGCTAAGCCAAGCCGCATGGAGATTGATGGTCACAGGTAAAGGGTAGCCTGCTTCCGCCAAGCGGATACCCCCTATTAAGGCTTTAGTGAGCAGAATTTCCGAAAGCGGGCCGATTATGCCCTGTTGTTCCGCCGTGGCGATGAAAATAGCTGGGGAAACTGGCTTGCCGTCTTGTCGCCACCGCGCCAGAGCCTCCACACCAACCACGCACAGCGTTTTGGCAGCCAATTTAGGCTGGAAATACACCTCAAATTCACCAAGGCGAATGCCTGCCAAAAGGGTGTCGCTGGTGATGCTGGCAGCAGGCAAGGGCGAAACGGGGGGGGATTCTATGGGTTGCGCCTTGAGGTGCCTGGCCGCAATGGCCACCGCCTGCAAATTATTTTCAAGCGCGGACAAATACATCTGCACCTCATCCAGCCGCCCGGCATTGGCAATGGTTTCCAGCCGTGCCGCCAAATCAGCAAAACCTAGCGCACCGACAATGCGGGCGGAAGATTTAAGTTTGTGCATGACCAAGGCCAGGGCATGGCCATCGGCTTTGGCAAGATGGCTATGGCATTCGGGCAGTTGGTGGCGGGTCGTACTGATGAACAAATCTACAAAGCCAAGGGCGTGTTCGGTATCGGCTTCACCAATGGCATTGAGCAAATAAGCGATGTCCAGTGTCGCCAAATCGGTTTGGATTCGGGGCAGCCAACGCTCCAATATGACCCGCAAGGCTTCCAGCGTGATAGGCTTGGGCAACACATCGTCCATCCCCGCCCCCTGGCAAAGTGCCAATCCATCCGCATACTGTAGGGTGGTGATGGCGATAATGGGGATGTGCTTGCCGGTGTCACGCTCGATATGACGGATACTACGGGCCAATTCCAGGCCATCAATAACCGGCAAGTGACGGTCGGCAAGGATCAGGTCATAATTTTCCGTTTGCCATTTGACCAGCGCCGCCGCGCCATCATTGCAAATATCGGCGGCAAATCCCAATACGGTCAGTTGCATCCGTAACAACATTTGGTTAGCCGGATGATCTTCGACCACGAGGATACGAAAATCTTGCTGTAACCCAGAGTCCACCGCCAAACCCGAATTAGGGCGACCCGTTGCTTGTATGTCCCCGGCTCCGATACGGTCAAGCAATTGGCTAACCAAGCGGGCAAGCACCTGACCACTTTCAGCTATTTCTTTAATATGCGGTTGGTTTTTTGCATCCGGTGCGGTGTCCATTTGCAACAGCTGGGTATGTCCAAGCAGGGCATTGAGCTGTGTCCGCACATCGTAGCCCCAGTTGGCAAGAAAATCGGCTTGGGCGCGGCTGCTTAGCTCGGCGGCAACACGGGTCTGTTGCAGTTCGTCTATTAGTTGTTGCTGCGAGCGCCTAAACTGTGCC
>JACXTQ010000016.1 GCA_016919605.1 Methylovulum sp. | reverse complement strand
TGCTAGTCTAAATGCGCATTCTTCAGGCCGCCTGACCTTGACGGGCAACCTGAACGCCAGCGGTTTCGGCGATGCGATTGTGTTGGCGGCGGATAAACAATTTATCAATGGCGTTAACGCCTTGTTGGCCACCCCGCAAGGGCGTTGGTTGATTTACAGCAACGACCCTGCCGACAACGTGTTGGGAGGCTTATCGCCCCGATTCACCCATTATGGTTGTACCGTAGATGGCTTATGTTCGGGCGATGGCTTTAAGGTCGCCACCGCCCAAGGCAATGGCTTGCTGTACAGCAGCATCCCCGTTATTCCTCAGCGGACGGTGCGTGATGATGCCTCCCAACAGCAAGATGAATCCGTTGTCCTGATTGGGCCGTCACCGTCCACTAGCCCCGTTTTAGAGACAAGCGTCGGTGGCGGCACAAGCGGTGATGGTAAAAACAATCGCCACAATCCGCGCCAACAATGTCAATAACCCGCTCATTGCAACGTTCTTATATGCACACTTATCTTTCTTACAGTCGTAAATGCTTGGGATTATTGTGCTGGCTAGGGCTGGGAATATCCGTCAGCTATGCCGCCCCTAAAGTCGTGGGTAAGGTCAGTTTTGCCCGTGGCAGCAATGCGGCCCAACAACCGGGCGCCACGCCGAGGCTTTTGGGGCAAGATGCCGAAATTTTTCTGGGCGACAATATTCAGACCACCGAGCGCAGCTTTGTTATCATCACCTTTAACGACGGGGCAAAAGTCACCGTACGCCCGAACAGCAGCTTTAGCGTTGACCAGTACGAAGGGCAACAAACCGCCCACCCGCAGGCGCAATTGTCCTTGCATGAAGGTGCTATCGAAGCCGATACCGGCGCGATTGCCAAACAAGCCCCTGATAGCTTCCGAATAAAAACCCCACTGGCAACCGTCAAAGCGCAAGAAGCGCGTTATTCGGTCAAAATATGTGGCGAAGGTTGCCAACAAGAAAGCAAAGCCGCACAAACCGCCCAAGAGCAGGCGGAGCAAGCTATCGTTGCGCGTATCGTAGACATTAAAGGCCACGTCACCGCCAAAAGCCTGCAAAAGTCAGGTGCGCCGGAACGTCCGCTCACCTTAGGCGCACCCTTATACAACACCGACCATTTGCATAGCCAAGCCAACAGTTACGCGCTGATGGTGTTTCGGGATGGGGAAAAGATCACCTTACAGCCTAGCAGTGAAATGGCGATTGCTGATTACAGTTACCAGCGTCCGGGGCAACCCGACCACGCCTTATTCCGTTTGGCCGTGGGCGGGCTTAGGGCCTTGACGGGCAGTATCGGAAAAACCAACAAATCCGCCTATGCTATTGACACGCCTGTAGGCACGATAGGTATCCGTGGCACCGGCTTTGACCTGACCTGTGTCGGCTCATGTGTCAATGACCTTACCGTTTACCCCGATGAACTCCAAGCCGGACGCGCCGAAGGGTTATACAGCCATGTCTGGCAAGGGCAAATTGTCCTTAAAAATAGCCAAGGCGAATATGTATTGACCATGCCAGAAAACGCCTATCTGGCCAGCGATCAGGCCGAACTTTGGAAGCTGCCGCAACTGCCCGTGACCCTACCCGACACGATAACGCCCAGGCCCGATAAAGACCGCCACACACCTGACAAAGTGTTTGTGAAACAGCCTTTGCAAACCGCCTTGGCGGGCGTTTATGTCAGCGTCCATGAAGGGCAGGCCAACGTCGTGGAAAAGACCGGAAAAGCGGACGTGCACTATGTCAACGTGGCGAAAAACGGGACGGCTTATGTCAGTCCGCAATACCGTATTGCCCTTTTGACCGAGCAACCGCTCTTTCAGGCGGATGAATTGTTATTGGTGGAAGCTGGCCTGCCTGTCCAAGACGCTAGCACTGTTGACATGACGGTGGTTAGCTGTGACCAGTAACAGCCTCCGCCCAGCACCTTAAAGAACGTATTTATGAAAATATCCCCTCCCTATCGCTTGTGGCAAACAATGCTGGTCGGTGTCTGTTGTTTCGGCCCTATAAGCTGGGCGGCTCCGCCTACCATCCGTTTTATGGTCAAACAGTTTAGCATTGAAGGTGCCGCCCCCTTGGCGGACAAAGCCATCCAAGCCTATTTTCTGCCATTACAAAAACGCCAATACACGCTTAAAGAATTGCAAGAGGTCAGCAAAGGCTTAGAAACGCTGTTGCACGATGGCGGATATCCCTTTTATAGAGTCATCCTGCCGCCGCAAACCTTGACCGCTGGGGAAGTCAAATTCTTGATAAAACCCATCCTGTTAGGGGAGGTGGGCGTACAAGGCAACCAGTATTTCAGCACCGGCAACATTATCGCCAGCGTGCCCAGCTTACACAAGGGCGAGCCATTAGACACCAATGATGTCTCACAAGCGCTCAGGGTCGCCAACAAACACCCCTCAAAACAACTGCAAGTGACTTTTAAATCCAGCAACAAAGCCGAGCAAGTCGATGCCAACATTAAAGTTAAGGAACAGCGCCCCTATCAGGCGACCTTGAGCATGAACACCGTCGGCACCAAAAGCACGGGCAATTTCCGCATGATCGGGGCCGTGCAACACAGCAATGTCTGGGGCTTGGACCATATTTTTAATGCCAGCTACACCACCTCGCCTGACCATGCCGACACCGTCAAACAATACGGCGGCAGCTATAGTCTGCCGCTGTATGCCTTAAAAGGCTGGTTGAGTGCCTATTACGCCTACTCCAACGTCAACGCCGGCACAATTGCCAATGACTTGACCGTGACCGGGTCAGGGGAAATGTACGGCTTGCACTATCAGCAATTTTTGCCGAAATGGGGCAATTATGAACAATGGCTGGATATAGGGCTGGATAACCGCGCCTTTATCAGCGACATCCGCTTCCAAAACATCCCCCTAGGCAACACCGTGCGCAGCGTACCGCTCAGCGTCCAATACAAGGCCCACTTCCCTTGGCGTAGTGCCCAGTTTGGTTATCAAGTCCAATGGGCCGGCAACACCAACCTTGGCGACCATAACGCCGAAACCGATTATGAGGCGGTGCGCCAAAACGCCAGCTCTAACTGGAATGCCCTACGTTACGGCGGCAACGCCGCGCTCAACCTCCAACAATGGCTGCTGCAAGCCGTGGTGATAGGGCAATACACCAACGACTCGCTAATTGCTGGCGAGCAATTGGGGGTCGGTGGCAGTTATGACGTGCGCGGCTATCAGGAACGGGAAACCAGCGCCGACCGTGGTGAAATCTTCAAGCTAGAAATCACCACCCCCAGCTGGCAACAGGCTAATTTATTCGTCTTTTACGACTACGGGCACGGAACGCTACAAAGCTATACACCCGGCCAGCGCCATGATTGGAGCCTAAGCAGTACGGGTGTGGGTGCCAGTTGGCAATGGCGCGACAACCTCCAAGCCAAAATCGCCTACGCCGATGCTTTAGATAACGCCGTCTCCACCCGCGCAGGGGATGGCCGTATCCATGCTAGTATTGTTTTGCGGTATTGAAGGTAGGGTGCAAACAAGAAAAGCGCGTTTGGCAAGGGTTTTGATACAGGACGACACATGAGCATATTGAAAATGTATTTCACTTACCTATTGAATATGGCTATACATTCAATGTACATCCGTACATGTTTAGCCATTATTTTTGCCACAATTATACAAATACCCATTGTTCAAGCTCAAGCACAGCCGCTGAACTGCGAAATGGTCAGAATGTCTTATGAAGCCCAAGGCATCCCAAAAGAACAATGGCCTGACTGTACAGGTATAAAGCCACGCCCAGATTGCAAAACTTTAATAAAATATTATCAAACCCAAGGTATTTCAAAAGAACAATGGCCGACGTGTACAGATATAGACGAGAAATGTAGTTGTCTAGGGAATAATATGCAAACCTGCAAATTTATACTTGACGGATATAAGATTGGCGATTTTCAACACCCTTTATTGCCGAATTTTGCAAGAACAATTGCTACGGCAATAAATGATGGAAGTCGCATAACAGCATTGGAGTACAAAGGATATGCAGACGGTACCAGTGATGTCAACGGTGCGGGAAAATGGGAAAATGTAACATATAAGGCATGTAAAAAACAAACCTCAGGAAAGTATTTTGACCCTGAGTTAGCTGAATTGCGGCGTTGTATTGCCCGTCATGTGATTGAAAATACTACAGGAACTAGTATTATGCCTGCAACAAAGGAATTACAATTCGATTTTGAGAATAATGCGGAAAATGCCTTACCCCGCTTTCGAAAAATCGAAATAACGATAACAAAACATGAGACTTGCCAATGATAGATCAACTGATAATTTCACAAACTTTAATGCAGGGTAGAAAAAAAAAGCTTGAGTCTATCGAGTCTGATTTACTTTCATTAGAAACCAGTTTGGCTAGATTTCGCTCAATGGTTGCAGGAATCTCAAATGATGATAATGCGAACATATTCGATGCACTTTTAAAATTCAAGGACGAACCGCGTTCAATTAAATTGAATGCGGCAAAGGAGGTATTCTTAACGGATCCGCTGCTCAAAAAATACTTTGAAAAATTTGAAGGTGATCTGAATAGTGCATTAAGGATGGCAATAGCAGACCAACGAACTCTAGAGCTTTATCGAAAAGCAGCTGTTGATCTTCGCCAAAGAAAAACACAGCTTCTTAGCACTTTTGTTCTGCCACTATGCATTGTATCTTTCACTGTTATTGGGGGTAATTGGATAGCATCATCAGTTCAGGGACGAGCATTTCGAGATAATTCCGAATATCAGTATAAAGTCGAAACATTGAAACGGGCGCGGGAAGATGCGCTAAGAGCTTATTGGAGTGCCTCTCAAGCGAAGGAGAATATTGGTTATAGCGAAATATTGGGTAACGCATTGAATTGGTATACACCAATTCGAAGCATTTCAGATGAATTGGATAAAATCAGAGTGCTCGGATTAGGAATAGTAGATTCTTCCGAATTAGAGCGACTTATATCGGATGCGAAAAAACAATTAGATGATTATAGACGCTGTCTTGAAGCAGGTAGGTCTAATGGTGTTGATATATGCTCGAAACATTTTGAAGAAACTAAAATTCGTGATGTAAGCGATCAATTTTCAAAATGGCTACTGGTGCTTAATAAAAAATAGCAAGCCCGTAAGGAGCGAAGCCGATTACGGGTTGTTTCGGCTTCGATAGGCTGTGTTACATCGTACTTTATCGGCATGAGATTTCTCAATGGGATTCACCCCCCCCGTATTCTTTATGCCCCCGTGGGTACGTTATCGCTGCATACAGGCTACGCCACTGGTCATCGTGAAACGGTCATACAGAATAAAGCGGCGACCAGCGATTATAATTTACCAAAAAATACGTTATGGCGTACCATAAGGTTTTATGGTTCCCCCCTAAAGTACCACTATGCAAACGTTAACAGTAAGCGAAGCCCGCGCAAACCTTTACCGCATTATCGATCAGGCTGTCGAGTCACACCAACCCATTACCATCACCGGAAAACGCGCCAATGCCGTTTTGCTCTCCGCCGAAGACTGGTCGGCGATACAGGAAACGCTGCATTTATTGGGTGTGCCTGGAATGAGGGAAGCTATTTTAGATGGTATGGCGGCGAGTGTTGAGGAATGTAGCAAGGAACTGGATTGGTGAGCTGGGAAATTATTTACGCCAAACAAGCACAAAAGGATGCCAAAAAACTGGCGGCGGCTGGCTTAAAGGATAAGGCTTTGCTGTTACTGGATATTTTAAAAACCGACCCGTTCCAAAATCCGCCGCCTTATGAAAAATTAGTAGGCGATTTGGCGGGCGCTTATTCGCGGCGTATCAATATCCAGCACCGGCTCATCTATCAAGTCTTGGGCAATGAAAAACAAGTTAAAGTTTTAAGGTTATGGAGCCATTATGATTGACACGGTAAGGCGCATGGGCAAGTGAGGTTCTCACTGCTCAATAAACCTCATCATGACTGCCTATATCCACCAAAACCACTTGGTCATCGTGAATCAGAAAAATGAAAACGAGGCGGTATTCGTAGTTTAGGCTACAAGCATAAAAT
Source organism: Methylovulum sp. (assembly GCA_016919605.1). Lineage (GTDB taxonomy): Bacteria > Pseudomonadota > Gammaproteobacteria > Methylococcales > Methylomonadaceae > Methylovulum. The sequence goes on along the minus strand of JACXTQ010000016.1, from coordinate 5,849 downwards.
TCTTTTAATTCCCCTTTGAGCTTATGCGTCTTTAATGAGCCATCAAATGGATTTTGTTGCAATTTTTTTAACACTTTTGCATAGTTGCCGAGCAAATCCTGATGGCGTTTAAAAAAACGCCGCTCTTTGCGTTGATAGGTTTCATCCCTAAGCAATTGCATTTTGCAGGTCTTTTATATGCTCGTCTATATCCGTGATGGGCTTAAAATTAACCAAGCCTTCGGTTTTTATTTTCTTTAAAGTAGTTAGGCAATCCTGCTTGTTAACACTAAGGTCGTCTTCCACTTCGATAGTCTCTATCATGACATCTTTAAGGCCTGTCAGCATCATGACCACGTTATCGACATAATCATCTTTTACACTAAGGTGTATAGTTTTCATCTGTTTTTTCCAAAATGGCATGGGCATTACTCCCATTCGCTTTTTATAAACCTAAAGGCATTGCAATGCAAGACATCCCTACGGCCATCACGTCCTAAAACAAACGCGATAAGGCGCACTCCGTTTTGGCTCTATAGGGGTTTCAAGGTCTTTTTGCCGTTAATAAATATAACGACCATAAATCTACCCGTCTTCCGGCAATCCCTTTATGCCCCGTGGGTATGTCGGAATAACGGGTATTTTGGTAGTTGCCATGCTTATTTAGAAGGCATGGCGGCGAGTGTTGATGAATGTGGCAAGGAACTGGAGGGGTGAGCTGGGATATTATTTACACCAAACCCGCGCTGTCCTTAAGTGGCGTTAACTTCATGGCTCAACACCTCGCAAATCCACTGATTAAGGCTTTTTCCTTGTGCCGCCGCCGCGCTGACAATATCGGCATGAAGGCGGGGCGGGATACGGACATTAAATTTGCCGGAAAAGGCTTTAAACGGCTCAACGCCGTCCTCTTGGCAAGCGTCCATAAAAACTTTTAGCGAAATTTCCCCTTCATGCCGTAAGCCTTCGATGGTGGCCGCGTAAAAGTCAGCCCCGCCGTTCAGGCCAACAAACTCACCGCGAAACAATTCGATGTCGGGATCATAGCTGATGATGGCCTTCACGCCGTTGATGGTCATCTGGTTAATCATGGTCTTACTCCATTCTCATTGAGCCAAGCACGCAAACTCGCCACTGCACCCTTGTCGGTCATCGGTGACGGATGCGGCCTATGGCATACCCGCCTATCACCGAACAGCCTGACCAACACCCGCGCCCCCTCGTGCTCTTCAATAGTTGCGCCTAATTCGCCCAGCAGGGCTTCAATGTCGCGCCACGCGATATTTGAGCTTACGGTATGGGAAAAGATTAACTCAAGGGTTTTCTGGTGTTTGCGTTTCATAAGTCAATGGTACTGTAAATAAGTACCATAAACAGGGCGGTTTTAAAAGGGTGGGCGGCATTATTTTGGGCGTATGCAGTCCTCACTTTTGCCGGAAGCAGGGAGCGTTAACCCGCAGAATTTCATGGCCGAGGTGTTGGCGTTGTTTTGGGTGCTGTTGATAAAAGGCCGAAACAGGCCATAGCTGGTGGTTTGCTGTTGGTGTGGCAACATCCATAGCCCATTGTATTTATTATTTAATAATAAATACAATGGGTTGGGTGATGGCATGTAAATTGACTATTGTATTCCATACACGTAACCCAAAGGTTGACGAAATGGAAAATAATATTAAGCGCCGAGAGTTTTTATCTTACCTTGTTAAAGCGGGTATTTCAGCGTCAGCGTTGCTGTCTTTGAAGTCGCCTCTGGCTCAACAAGTTACCTCCGCTATCCTTGAATCCAGCACCCAAAAGCCCAATGTCCTTATGTTGTGCATTGATGACTTAAACGATTGGGTCGGCGTGTTAGGCGGTTATCCAGGAGTCCACACGCCGAATATTGATGCCTTGGCGCAAAGCGGGATGCTCTATAGCAACGCCCATGCCGCCGCACCGTCGTGCAGTCCGTCAAGGGCCGCTACACTATTTAGTTATTATCCCTTTAAGTCAGGAATTTATAGTAATAGGCAACGTTTTGACCAAAGCCCTAGCTTTGACAAGCGGACTTCATTGCCGTATTTTTTTAAGCTGAATGGTTATGATACTTACGGGACGGGCAAAGTCTTTCATGGAAGTGACGATAAAGCCTGGACTTATTGGGAATATTGCGAAACTTCACCGCAATGCACTATTAAGGGGACAGCCAAAAATAGGACTGGCAATCCAGGAAAAATCGAGCCTCATACCTTATCTAGCGAGCAAGGCGTAGCTAATGTCGCCCCGTATTACACGAACCAAACCCATCCTGATGCCATCCGCACCCAATGGCTGTGCGAACAGGTTTTGCAAAAACCCCATACTGCACCCTTTTTTGCGGCACTGGGGCTTATCAAGCCACACGCGCCGTATGTGTGCCCACAAGAATTTTTTGACCTCTACCCGCTAGAGGATATCGCATTGCCGCCGGGTATGTTGGGAAGCATTGCCGCCGCCAAACATGACTTACAGGATGTGCCGGCACGGATTGCCACATCCCATAATTATGGAAAACGAGGTTCCATGCTTAAGGTATTGGAAAACAATGAGCTAAACCGCTATATCCAAGGTTATCTGGCCAACATCAGCTTTGCCGACTGGTGTGTAGGGCAGGCATTGGCCGCCCTCAACAACGGCCCTAACAAAGACAATACTTTGGTTATGTTGTGGAGTGACCATGGCTATCAGATGGGCGAAAAAGTGCGCATGACCAAATACTCGGTATGGGAGCGGTCAACACGAGTCCCGCTGATTTTTGCAGGCCCTGGCATTACCCCAGGCGTTTATGCCAAGCCCATTTCCCTAATGGACATTTATCCGACGTTAACCAACTGGTGTTTGGGGAGCGAGCCTGATGGGTTGGACGGTATCTCTTTTGCCGATCAGTTGCGCGGAACTGTTGACAGTATCCCGCGTGTGGTCGTCACCACCCACGGCTATGACGCGATCATCACGGAAAAACACTCGGAGTTGGTTTTCGCCGCCCGGACAGAGCGTTATCGGCTTATCCGTTATAGCAATGAAACTCAAACGGGCTTTGACTATGAGATGTATGATCATTCTAAAGACCCTTACGAAGCCAACAATTTGCTTGCAAATGAAAAATTGACGGTTTCTCAGCAAACGGCGTTTACAAATATGAACAAATTCTTTCCTGATTTATCGACAGTGTCGCCGCCTACGGGCAATTTAAGCGAAATCATAGATGACTAAAAATCTCTCTGAAAAAAAGTCCATTTCGTTCAACACTTCGGACAGTTTTTGAAAAAATAACGCGATAAAGTGAATGGGTTTACAGCTGTTGCTCCCAAAAATAGCACAGGTGTCGCCCATACCCCCCTGTTTGTAAACCTAAAGGTTATTGCAACACAAGACATCACTAGGTCATCACTCCTTAAAACAAGCCTTCAACAGTATTTCAATTTTTAAAAACCCGCGTAGCCACAGCCGCCACCACGGCAACACCGGCATTTGGCCGCGCCAGCGCAACAGCTCGTCCAAAGCCTGTTCTGGGGTGGTGAATTGGCCGTTGCTGCGGCTGACGTAGGTGGGGTATAAGATCAGCGTCGCCGCGACCAATTCATCCAACTGTAAGGTACGGGTACGCCTGCCCACGGTCAACACATCTTCGGTCAACCCCCAACCCGCATAAAACGGTAGGCCGTAACAGACGACTTGCTTGCCGCGCAACAAGGCTTCAAATCCGCTCAGTGAGGTGAGGGTATGCACGGCATCGACCTGTTCTAGCAACGCACCCATCGCTACATCAACCACGATTTCATCGCACCATTGCCGCGCCTCGTCTTCGCCTTGCCCCCGCTTACGCAAGCCAGCCACGACATCGGGATGGGGTTTGTAGAGGATGTAAGCCGCAGGGTTGGCCAGCCTGACCGCTTTCAGCAAATCCAGGTTGTTGCGCAGGCCCGGTGCGCCGAAGGCTAGTGAGGCATCGCTTTCTACTTGGCCAGGCACTAAAATGACGGGGTTTGCGACAGTAGGCCGTTGCCAAGTCGCCGTGCCGACATTGTATTTGGTCAGGCCGGCGGCGACCAAACGCTGACGCAAGGCCTGGGCGCGGCTCAGTAAGGCGGTGTCAAAATGGTAATTTTCTAAGAGGTTTTCCAAATCCGAAGGCTGTGTGGCATCGTAATAAATGCCGCACGTGTCCAACGCCCACGACAAAGGCTGTATCAAATCCGCCCCCAAGCCAACCGAACGGATAAAACCATCTTCCAAACGGATAATCCGGCAATGTTCGGCTTCCCACGCGCTCACGGCTTGCCGCCCCCAAATCACTAAGGTCGCGGGCGTGGGCATTTGCGCGGGTGGGCAGTCGAAAATCACGGTGCTGCCTTGGAAAAACCGCCGCACAATGGGTTTTTTATAGCCGGAAAAACCCCGTGCATAAACCTGTGCCGGAAACCGTTGGCGCATCTGCTGTTGCCAAGTTTGCCAAGCCGCTTGGGTGGGGTCGGTGTCGATAGGTGGGATAAGCGGTTCGCTTATCGTTATGCAGTCCTGTTTAGTCGCCATGCGTGTCCGTGTGGCAGTGGGTGAGCAAATCCGCGTAGTGGCTTTGCGCCGCTACGGTCAAGGCCAGTAGTTTCGCTTGGGCGTTACGCCATAAGCGTTGCCGGAGCGCATCGTTTTGGGTCAGGCTCAAAATGGCCGCCGCCCACGCCGCTGGGTCGGCCTCCACCACCAGCCCGTGTTGCTGGTGTTCAACCACCGCCGCACAGGTGCTGTCCGGGCTATACACCCCAACCGCCCCGCAGCGGGTGATGTCAAAAAACTTGGTATAAGAACGGGAGCGGTTAAAGGGGATGTCCAGCAAGGGGTTTAAGCCGACATGGCGCTCTTGCATGGCTAAGAACGCCTGATACGCAGGCCATTTCAGCGTATGCACGACGGTGACGCGCGGTAAGCCCCGGTATAGCTCAAACACGTCTTTTTTGCCGATAATCTCAAAAACCGCTTGCGGGTCTTTATGCAGCACATCTTCCAGCACCGGACGCAACCAGCGGATTTCCGCCTTATGGGTGGCAATGGAGCCGTGATAAAAAATCCGCCGTATTCCCTCAGGGAAGGCGGTGGGCGTAGGCAACACCAATTGTGGTTGCCATGTCGCGTATTTTTCCAGTAGATAAGGGGTGGAAACCCACAGCCGTGCCTGTTCACGGCGCAACCAAGTCCGTTGGCGCAAAGCCAGTTTCGCTAGCTTATAACGATAGCTCAGCGGCATCCCGGCCGAAGCGGCAAAATCCAGCACATCATCATCCATAAAGAACACCAAGGCGCGTAAATTTGTGCGGCAAGCGCTGATTAGCCGCGCCCAAGCGGTCGGTACATAACGGACAAAAACGACAATAGCATCGGTTAAGGCGGCACGGTCAGGCACATCATCATGGCGACAACGGACAATTGTACAATCGCTGGCAAGTAGTGCCGGTAAGATAAAAAAATCGGTGGACGGGTTTGCGCACTCTTCAATGAGGAAAACCGTGGGCTTAGGGGAGGGGGCTGCATCCATAACAATAAGGGTCAAAAATGGTTGCGGTTATAACGGCTTACTGTTGTGTCGGATAGCAAACCGCCCCCTTTACGTTGGGCAAAGGGGGCGGCGAAGACAGGCGGCTGGTAAAAAACTTAACGCAACACGGTGTCTGTCAGCAAGCCATACAAATACTTCCCATAACCATTTTTAGCCAAGGGTTTTGCCAATTTTTGCAATTGCTCGGCATCTATATAGCCTTTACGGAAAGCGATTTCCTCAGGGCAGGCGACTTTCAGGCCTTGCCGATGCTCAATCGTTTCGATAAAGTTGCTTGCCTCAATTAGGCTTTCATGTGTGC
>JACXTQ010000110.1 GCA_016919605.1 Methylovulum sp. | reverse complement strand
ATAATCAAAAATCAGCCGGTCTTCACCCCGTTGCGTCAGCGCATGCAGAGCATAACGGATACGCCACAACACATCACGCGCGGCGATCAGCTCGTTATATTCCGATTCCGGCATAAAGCCGTATTTAATCAATTCCTTTAGCGTCGAAGAATTATAATGGCGCTTAAAAACCCAACCGATAACCTGCATATCGCGCAAGCCCCCCGGCCCTTCCTTGATGTTCGGCTCCAAATTATAGGCCGTATTATGCGCCTTGGCGTAACGCTGCTGCTGTTCGGCCATTTTCGCCTGAAAAAATAAATCCGACGGCCAGATACAGTCGGGCGCGACCCGCTCTTTCAACTGGTAAAACAACAGCGGGTTGCCGGTAATCAGGCGGATTTCCGTCAGGCTGGTCATGATAGTCTGGTCTTTACGCGCCTCTTCCACGCATTCGGCCAAGGTGCGCACGCTTTGCCCGGGCTTTAGGCCTATATCCCACAGGAAAGTGAACAAATTTACCAAGGCTTCTTGATAGCCGGTGTCTTCAGCGCTATCCAACAGCACGACAATATCAATGTCCGAATACGGGAACAGCTCGCGCCGCCCATAACCGCCCACCGCAATCAGCGTGAACCGCTGCGCATAATCGGCCAAAAAATGCCGCCATGCGCTGCTTAACAGGTTGTCGATAAAATCGGAACGCTCCTTAATCAGCGCCGAAACCGACTCATGCGGGTTGAACTTTTGCTTCAGTTCGCTCTCGTTTTGTTTCAGCAACAGCTTAAACTGTTGCAGGCTATCGGGGCTATCAAAGAGTGCACAATACAAAGTCGTCACCTTTCTTCTTGACGTAAGGTCAGGATTTCATAACCAGTGGGCGTAACCAATATGGTGTGCTCCCATTGGGCCGACAAACTATGGTCTTTAGTGACCACCGTCCAGCCATCGGACAGGATTTTGGCATGGCGCTTGCCCAAATTAACCATTGGCTCGATAGTGATAATCATGCCCGCCTCCAGCACCTCGCCCGTGCCGATTTTACCGTAATGCAGCACTTGCGGGTCTTCATGGAATTTTTTGCCGATACCATGCCCGCAAAACTCCCTGACCACCGAATAGCGGTTGCTTTCGGCATGTTTTTGGATGGCATAGCCAATGTCGCCCAGCCTGGCCCCTGCCCTGACCTGCTCAATACCCTTATACATGGCCTCTTGGGTGATGTTGACCAAGCGCTTGGCATGGGGGCTGACTTCGCCGACACAAAACATCTTACTGGTGTCGCCGTGGTACTGATTCTTAATGACCGTAATATCGATATTGACAATGTCACCGGCTTTCAGTTTCTTGTCATTGGGGATGCCGTGGCAAATCTGCTGGTTGACCGAGGTGCAAATCGACTTGGGGAAACCCTTGTAATTGAGCGGCGCCGGAATCGCGTCTTGGACGTTGACGATATAGTCGTGGCAAATTTGGTCTAGCTCATTGGTGGTGACACCGGGGACAACATAAGGGGCCAGCATGTCCAGCACATCGGCGGCCAATCGGCCGGCCACCCGCATTTTTTCGATTTCAGTGTCGTTTTTTATAATAATGCTCATAGTCAAGAAGAAGTGGCCGCCGCCTACAAGCGACATCCCAAGGTCAAAGGGTAAAAGAGCTGATGAGTTTAACAGAGATTGGCTTGTTGTAAAAAGCTTTATATGGTATAAAGATAAGTTCATTTTTGTACCAATACTCACATTTATCGTCACGTTTGGAAGGGTGCTGGGGCGCAGTGTGCGCACTGGTTTCCAGACGGGGTAAGTGGAGGCGTAACCCAACTCGGGGCGGGTGCCCCGAATTTTAATCTTAGGAGAAATAAATGGCAGCAGTATCTATGCGTCAAATGCTTGAAGCGGGTGTCCACTTTGGCCACCAAACCCGTTACTGGAACCCCAAAATGGCTAACTACCTGTTCGGTTCGCGTAACAAAATCCACATCATCGATTTGGAAAAAACGCTTCCTTTATTTAACGACGCTATGAACTACCTGGGTCAGATGGCGGCCAACAAAGGCACTATCTTGTTTGTCGGCACCAAAAAAGCGGCGCGTAAAGTGGTCGCCGAAGAAGCGGCGCGTTGTGGTATGCCTTACGTCAACCATCGTTGGTTGGGCGGCATGATGACCAACTTCAAAACCATCAAAAAATCGATCAACCGCCTGAAAGAGCTGGAAGCGATGAAAGCGGACGGTACTTTGTACCAACGTTTCGGCAAAAAAGAAGCCTTGGGCATGGAACGCGAACTGGAAAAACTGGAACGCAGCCTCGGCGGCATCAAAGACATGAAAGGCGTACCTGATGTCATCTTCATCTTAGATGTCGGTTACGAAAAGAACGCCATCAGCGAAGCCAGAAAATTGGGCATCCCTGTCGTGGGCGTGGTTGACTCCAACAACTCACCTGACAAAGTCGATTACGTCATTCCCGGCAATGACGACTCCATCCGCGCCGTTAAGCTGTACTGCGAAAGCGCGTGTGCCGCCGTATTGGATGCCAAAGCGGCAACCTTAGGCCTGTCCGCCAAAGCGGATGACTTTATCGAAGAAGCCCCTGCGGTAGCGGAATAAGCACAACGTTTGTTTTTACGGCACAGCGCGTAAAAATAACCGGCATTGGGTTAGACGACGCCTCCTTAACGGGGGCGTTTTTATAGTGACAATACTACTTAAGAACACAGGCGAGGAACACAAGCAATGAGTATTAATATTAGTGCGGCAATGGTTAAAGAGCTACGCGAAAGAACCAGCTCTGGCATGATGGAATGCAAAAAAGCCTTGGTCGAAGCCGAAGGCGACATGGAATTGGCGATTGAAAACATGCGCAAAGCCGGTTTGGCCAAGGCCGACAAAAAATCAGGCCGTATTGCCGCCGAAGGCATCATTGGCGTACAAGTCAGCGAAGACGGCAAAGCCGTCGCTATCGTTGACATTAACTGCGAAACCGACTTTGTCGCCAAAGCCGACGATTTCGTCAGCTTTGTCAAAAGCGTGACGGTTGCCCTGCTCAACGCCGACATCAGCACCGAAGAACAACTGTTGGCCATGCCGCTGGAAGGTGGTGTCACCGTTGACGAAATGCGCCGTGGCCTGATCGCCAAATTGGGCGAAAACATCACCGTCAGACGCTTTGAAAAATTCACTACCGAAGGCGGCACCGCCTGCTATCTGCACGGCAGCAAAATGGGCGTAATCGTCGAATTGGCGATGGCCGACCCTGAATTGGGTAAAGACGTTGCCATGCACATCGCCGCCAGCAAGCCGATTTGCGTATCCGAAGACGAAGTGTCCGCCGAAACCATTGCCAAAGAAAAAGAAATTTTTATGGCGCAAGCGGCGGAAAGCGGCAAACCTGCCGACATCATCGAAAAAATGGTGGCGGGTAGGATCAGCAAATTTTTGGCCGAAGTCACCTTATTGGGCCAACCGTTCATTAAGGACGACAAGATCACCGTCGGCAAATTGGCGGCCTCAAAAGGTAACAAAATCATCCGTTTCAGTCGTTTTGAAGTGGGTGAAGGCATCGAGAAAAAAGAAGAAAACTTCGCCGCCGAAGTCATGGCGCAAGTGCGCGGCAGCTAAGCATCCGAGGCGCAAGGCCAGCCTACAGATTAGCTGGCCTTGCCCCGCCACTGCCCACAGCAGCGCCACGATATAATCCCTAAGCTGACCTCCAATAAAATTATGAGCCAATTGATTTGCCAAAGAATCTTGCTGAAATTAAGCGGTGAAGCCTTAATGAGCGATGTGGGGGGCAGTATTGACGCCGACATCGTCCAACGGTTGGCGACCGAAATTAAAGAATTGTGTGACCACGGTGTCCAAGTCGGCCTTGTTATCGGCGGCGGCAACATTTTGCGCGGTGCGGAAAAAGCCTCCCAAGGCCTGGACCGCGTCACCGGCGACCAAATGGGGATGCTGGCCACCGTCATCAACGCCTTAGCGATGCAAGACGCTATCGAACATTTAGGCCAGCCGGTGCGGGTCATGTCCGCGCTTAAGATCAACCAAGTCTGTGAAGACTATATCCGCCGCCGTGCCGTTAGGCATCTGGAAAAAGGCCGCGTGGTCATTTTTGCCGCCGGTACTGGCAACCCATTTTTCACCACCGATTCCGCCGCCAGCCTCAGGGCGATAGAAATCAACGCGCAACTGATGATTAAGGCCACCAAAGTCAAAGGCGTGTACTCGGCTGACCCCGAAAAAGTCAAAGATGCGATATTTTACCCCAGCTTAAGCTATGACGAAGCCCTAGACCAACGCCTGAATGTCATGGACACCACCGCTCTGGTCTTATGCAAGGAAAACAATATGCCGATGCGGGTGATGAACATCTTTGAACAAGGGGCCATTATGCGCCTGATGCAGGGCGAAGAAATCGGCTCACTTATCCAATGAGGAACCAACCATGATTAATGACATCCATAAAGATGCGTCACTGCGCATGAGCAAAAGCATCGACGCGCTGAAACACGAATTTTCTAAAATACGCACGGGGCGGGCACATCCGAGCTTATTGGATCAAGTCACCGTATCTTATTACGGCACTGACTCGGCCATCTCTCAAGTCGCCAATGTCGCGGTCGAAGATTCCCGCACCCTTACCATCACCCCGTGGGAAAAAGGCATGGTGCAGGCGATTGAAAAAGCCATCCTCAAATCCGATTTGGGCCTAAACCCCAGCACCAATGGCATGGTTATCCGCGTTCCATTACCGTCCTTGACCGAAGAACGCCGCCGCAGCTTGGTCAAAGTGGTCAAGCATGAAGCCGAAAATGGTCGGGTGGCGATCAGGAATATCCGCCGTGACGCGAATTCGGACATCCAAAAAGCTCTGAAAGAAAAATTGGTTTCAGAAGACGAAGCGCGGGCGGGCGAAGACAAGATCCAAAAACTCACCGACCAGTACGTTAAAGATGTGGAAAAGCTCCTGGAAGCAAAAGAAGCTGATTTGCTATCTATTTAGAGTAGGATTAACGCGATATGTCCCATGATGACCCGAACCTGCTAACGGCGGCTAATAACCCGCGCCATATCGCCATTATCATGGACGGTAATGGGCGCTGGGCGCAAAAACGCTTCATGCCCCGTGCCTTCGGTCATCAGGCCGGTGTTAAGGCCGTCAGGAAAATGGTTGAGTATTGCGCCCAGCAACAGATTGAAGTGCTGACACTGTTCGCGTTCAGCAGTGAAAATTGGCGCAGGCCCCAAGATGAAGTGTCGATGTTGATGGGGCTGTTTTTGGCGACCTTGCAAAGCGAGATCAACAAACTGGATCGCAACAACATCCGCCTGCGCTTTATCGGCGACCGTAGCCAATTTTCTGAAAGCTTACAGAAAAAAATGGCCGAAGGCGAGGCACAAACCCAACACAACAGCGCCCTGACTTTGGTGATCGCCGCCAATTACGGCGGACGCTGGGACATCAGCCAAGCCTGCCAGCAAGTGGTGGATAAAATACTGACGGGGGAATTGCCACAGCAAGCCATCACCGAACACTTGCTCAACCAACACCTGTCCACCCACGGCTTGCCCGAACCCGATTTATTTATCCGCACCGGCGGCGAACAGCGGGTGAGCAATTTTTTGCTTTGGCAATTGGCGTACACGGAAATGTATTTCACCCCCACGCTGTGGCCTGATTTTGACGAGCAGTCGCTGGAAGCGGCCATTATCAGCTTTAAAGGCCGGCAACGCCGGTTTGGGCATACCGGCGAGCAGATACTCAACCAATCCGTCACCTTATAACTTATCTTAAGACTTACCCCATGTTATTACAGCGAATTATCACAGCATCCATTTTGGCAACCCTGATCTCTCTTGCCGTTTTTCTGTTGGACAGTCCCGTTTTTGGTTTGCTTATAGCAGCCGTCACCATGCTGGCCGGTTGGGAATGGAGTAATTTGATAGGCATCAATTCTTTGCTAAAGCGTGGGCTTTTTTTGGTGGCACTGATTATCCCAATGGTCGGTATCCATCTTTGGACACAAGTGTTAGAATTGACGGCGACTGTTTTGAGTTGGCCAGAAGCCAGGGACTATTCGGGGTCAATAGAATGGCTGGTGGTGCCTCCGGTATTGTTTTGGGTTATGATAATGTTTATGATCCGTAACGCCGCTGGCGGGTTGTTAAAGTTGGAATTAAACATGCGCTACAAGCTATTTATTGGCTGGTTCGTGTTGCTGTCGGCTTGGATGTTCTTGACGCATTTACGCGCTTTCCGAGGCTCGGATATGACGATGTATTTTTTGCTGCTTATCTGGACAGCCGATGTCGCCGCCTATTTCGTCGGCAAAAAATATGGCACGGTCAAATTGTCACCTGAAATAAGTCCGGGTAAAACCGTCCAAGGCATGTATGGTGCCT
>JACXTQ010000109.1 GCA_016919605.1 Methylovulum sp. | reverse complement strand
CTATCCCCCCAAGTGACCACCGAGCCATCGGTGCGCAACGCGGCAAAGGCTCCAAATGCGGAAAAAATTTGTTTCACGTCCACCGTGCCGTTAAGTTGCGCCGCCACCGCACTGCTGTCGCCACCACCATAGCTATCCCCCCAAGTGACCACCGAACCGTCCGTGCGCAACGCGGCAAAGGCATATTCTGTGGAAAAAATTTGTGTCACGTCCAACGTGCCGTTGAGCTGTACCGCCACCGCGCTGCTGTCGCCGCCATCGATACCACTCCCCCAAGTGACCACCGAACCGTCCGTGCGCAGGGCGGCAAAGGCTTGGGATGCGGAAAAGATTTGCGTCACGTCCACCGTGCCGTTAAGTTGCGCCGCCACCGCGCTGCTGTCGCCACCACCATAGCTATCCCCCCAAGTGACCACCGAACCGTCCGTGCGCAACGCGGCAAAAGCCTCCGATGTGGAAAATATTTGCACTACGTCCACCGTGCCGTTAAGTTGTGTCGCCACCGCACTGTTGTCGCCGCCATAACCACTAGCCCCCCAAGTGACCACCGAACCATCGGCCTTAATCACCGCAAATGCAGCTGCGTTACCAAACTCCCCCAACGAATGCCCAGGATAGGATAAAGTGTTTTTCGTTATCGTTACCGTCATGCCCCTGCTCCAACGCTAGAAATTGAAAAATTGGTTAATGCAGACAGGTATTTAACACCACTCAGGTTTTTTATGCCAGCCCCGCACTGAAAAGTTTTGGGCCGTATACTATAAACACTCACGTTTTCAGCCGTAGATTGGGGTGAGAGGTACGAACCCCCACACAATAATAGCGTAGGGTGGTCGTGTCTGATGTGGCTACACTAAAAGCGAGATAGCCCGTCAGGAGCAAAGCGGATTACGGGAATCGAAGCTACCTATTTTGAAACCTTACGCCGACACAGTACGATGTGATCCGGCACCGCTATTGGGTTTCACTCATCGGGCGCATTAGGTACCGATACGCCCGACCGCGTTGGCTTTTAGGCGGAGAAGACGTGCGCCACAGAATAAATGATAGTTTTATGTGTTAAATTTGTACAAATTTAATGTATTTTTGTTTTACTTTTTTTATTTATGGCTATGATTGGTTACGAATACCATAAGAATTTTACGCAAATTTGAAAGATGAACATGAAACCCATGAAACCAGAAACAAAACGGATTACCGCCGATTTTAGCCCAGAAGCTTATGAAGTTTTAGAGCGCGTGGCCCAAAATCTTGATACCACCAAAGCAGACGCATTGAGACGGGCATTAAGCCTGATTGATTATTTGTTAACAGAAAAAAAAGACCATTGGACGTTGGTTTTGGAAAAAGATGACCGTAGAAGGGAAATTGTCACGCTTTAAGGACAGATAAGCATGGCTGAAAGCACTAATCACAATGGCGATGCCGGACAGATAGGCTTCATTGATGATGTGCCCTCTGAATATTTAGGTGCCGTCGCCCATCTTGATGATGCCAACCGGACTAGGCAGATGGCGGAAATTGATAGCATCCATGCCAACACCAATTCCCGTACCTTGATGGTATGGGTTATTGCGATTATTTTTATTGGCCTTAACGATGTGGCGCAAATGGCCGCAAAACCGCCATTGATTAAGCCGGAAGACCGTTTAATCACCACAGAGACGGTCATGTCATTAATTGGCGCAACGGTTGTGCAAGTAGGGGGCGCCGTTATCGCCATCGTTGCCTATTTATTTCCTAAACGGGCATAGTTGCGTACAGCGAGTAGCGCGTAATCCGCTGCGCTCCTTACGCGGGCTACTCGCTACTGGCCGGGTTGCCATCGTAAATCGCCTGTGCTTGCATCACCGCCTCGATATGCGTTTCAGACCAGACGCGTATCGCAGCCACCAACCCAACCAATGTGCGCCCTAGCGGGGTTAAGGCATATTCTACTTTGGGCGGCACAGTGGGGTATATCGTCCTGGTCACTAAACCGTCGCGCTCAAGCCCACGCAGTGTTTGTGTGAGCATTTTTTGTGAAACACCCCCTATCTCGCGTTGCAAGGCGCTAAACCGTTTAGTGCCTTGCTCCAGCGAACTCAGCACCAACACCGTCCATTTATCGGCAATTCTATTGAGCACCAGACGCGTGGGGCATTCGGCCTGATACACATTCCACATGGGTGTTTGCATTGATGATGCCGTGTCCATCGTTTCCATAGTATCTTTTGGGTTCCTATATAACATTTTAGTGCCTACTTACTAATAGTAACCTAGTTGATTACAATAGACAACACTGCTTTTACGCCACTAAGCAGTGTTACAGACATTCAACAAGGAGGCACTATGAAGCTATTTAGCAAAACCTTAAGCGCATTACTTTTTACTATTTCACTGACCACCGGAGGCACCCTCATGGCACAAGATTCAACATTAGCCCAAGCGCAAGCAAACAAACAAATCCTGGCGGATTTTGGCGCACAAGTGTTTGGCAAAAAAGATTTATCCCATTTGTCAACGTATATGCAAGAAGGCTACATTCAGCACAACCCCCTCGTGCCACAAGGCGCGGCGGGTTTTAAAACATTTTTTGCCGATTGGTTTAAAGCCGTACCCGATTGGAATTACACCCTAACCAAAATCGTCGCCGAAGGCGACACCGTTTGGGCCTATGGTGCTTACTCAGGCACCCAAAAAGGCGATTGGCTAGGCATACCGGCGACTAACAAAAGCTACCGCATCCATGCGGTTGATATTTTCCGTATCGAAAATGGCAAATTAGCCGAACATTGGGATGTTTTAGATACGTACGGTTTATTTAAACAGCTAGGGGTGATTCAGTAATGATGGCCCGTTCCTAAGCGGGGGCTTAGTCCGTTGGGGTGAGCTTGCGAACCCCAACACAACAGGGTAGCCGTGTGTGTTGATAGGTTGGGGGTTCGCAAGCTCATGCCAAGCCTACGGGCTGTGGATACGATGGCGTGTGTGTTTATGTCAACTCCAACGGACAGTCCAATATCCATTCGTTTGTTTTTCAAGAATAATATTAGCCAGCGTAGGGCGCATTAGACGATAGTAATGCGCCGGATGATTGAAGCCCAACATGCGGTGCAATACGGCTATCGCCTATTGCCCCCCTACGGAGTGCATGCACCTTACCGCGTTGGGGTGGTGTGCGTTATTCGAGGTAAGTGACCAGCCAGCCACGATCTTCTGGATTTTCTGGTGGGGTATAGTCGCATTCAATTTTGACAATGATTAACCTGTTCAATTTATTTGCAAGATACACGCTTAGGGCAAGGTTCTTTGCTCGAATTTTTTCAATAGTCGTTGCATCAGGGGGAAAACGAACGGGTATAAATAAGGGCGAGGGCATCATTAATCTCCTTGGTATAAGGTGTTATTTGTCAATGTAATATCGGCGTGCATCCCTATAAACAGAATTTCCTGCAAGTTCTTGGTTTAACCTTGCCAATTCTTGTTTGGTTTTTTCATATTCGGATTTTAACCCCTCGATTATTACGCCATCCGTTAGTGGAGCATTTTTCCATTGATAATTTTGCGGGTGCTCTATTACCATTGCCAATGTCTCGGCAGAAGTTTCAACGTCACTAAAATAGTCCAATGCCGAATTCATATCAATAGGAGCTGGAATTGGCGTATCGGCGGCTATGTCTATGGCGAGGGTCTGGCTATGTGCGCCACTAGAGGTGATAGCAAATATCGGAAACGGATATTTGGTGGGAATGACGGCTTTGGCAAGCGCATTTAATAAACTTAAATGGGTATCTGCTTCTTGTGTGTGACGATTTGCCAGTGCATCCACTATGAATCTCATAATTGCCAAATCGACTCCAGCGTCATTGCCGCCATCTTGGACGATTGCTTTGGCCGCCGCAGCTGCCAAACCATTTAATTCAGCAGCAGCATCCCCAGTGATAAAGGCCGTTTGGATCAGCACCGTACCTAAGCGGTGCTGGGTATTATGGGGCAGGCTTTTAAAGCTGAAACTGCTGATGGATGAAACGGCATCATCGTTTTTATTTTTTTTCGGGGCGACCAACACCACCCGTTGCTTTAGGCCTAAGTTGCCTTGGATGGGTTGGGAGGCATCGGGGCGGGCTTCTATGTTCAGGGCAATTTTGTCCGTTTCATAAAAATACAGGGCGTTGCTACAGCCTGCCAAAACACTGGCTACGCCGACCGCCATTAAATAAGGCTTTATTGTACGCATTTGTCACCTCCCCCTTGGATTGCCTGATTGATCCGTTTTAAGGCATCTGAATCTTTGGCAATATTTTTTGCGGCTTCTCCGCTGGAAACAAATTGGTTGAATTGGACATCGTCCAAGCCAGCGGCATAAATGCAGCCGAAGGTGGTTAAGGTCACGGCATCTTTACCCTTGGCTTTGCGTGGTACGAGGGCATAGGTGTCCCTGTCGTAGCCAAACATAAAACGTCCGGTACCATCTGTGCTGGCGGCGACATCTAGCCCTAAAGAGGTTTCATGGACATAGACCAAGTGTGTCGCCTCAGGAAGAATCCCATTAACATACCCACACCCACACAGCAACAACCCCGCCCAGCCTACTGTTATTAATAGTTTCATACGCCCTTCTTTTTGTTGTCAGGTAAAAAATAAACGCTCAAGCCGTTATTATCGTTCGGGAGAACCTCCTGGGGATTGGGGGATGGCGGGGCGAATGGCCGCCGCTTTGGCGGTGTCGCCGTCTTGGTATTGGAAAAGGAACACGCCGTCAAAATTTTCGGGCAAGTGGACTATTTGGCGGCTACCCACGCCTAGGCTAACGCCGATTTTATGGGCGTTGGCGTGTATGCCCAGCCCTTGGCTGGTGTCGCTCCACGCATAAGGGCGCAGGTGTTGTAACAGGGCGGGGTCGGCGGGGATTTCTTGGCTAAACGCGGTGCTGTCGGGGTGTTGTAACAGGCTATCCAGCGTCAGGCTGGCGGGGGTGGTGGCTTTAGGGTAGACGGTTAGCCTTCGGGTATGGCCCAGCGTCCAGCCCGCATCCGCCGAGGCGGTGCTTAAATAACCGCCCCACGCCTCACGGGTTTGCAAGTAGCAGGAGGCGTTTTCAAAATAATGCACCTGTACCGCGCCCACGCCGTTGACCGCGCAGCCGTTTAAGGTGGCAAGCCCTACCGCAATCCCCCACCACCGTAGCG
>JACXTQ010000108.1 GCA_016919605.1 Methylovulum sp. | reverse complement strand
ACTGGCATTTTCCGCCGTTAGTGTTTTCAGCCGATAGCTTCCCATCCCCTCCACACCCAAAGTCTGTGCCAGCCAAGGCAAGGTTTCTTCCATGTCCGCCGCCAGTGTCCACGGTGGATTGATGACAATCATGCCGCAAGCGGTCATGCCGGGGGTAGTGGTATCTTCTTGGATAGCCAACTCAAATAAGTGTATGTTACCAATGCCGCTGCGTTGCAAATCGCGCTCCAATGACTGGTTACGCCGCCGACTGACTACCGGATACCATAGCGCATAAGTTCCAGTGGCAAAGCGTTTGTGCATTTTTATCAAGGTCTCGACTACTTGTGTGTAATCACTTTTCAATTCATAAGACGGGTCGATTAAGACTAAGCCACGTCTTTCGTGCGGCGGCAATAAACCGGGGGCGTGTTTTAAGCCATCATCTTCCACTAGGGTCACGCGGCGGTCTTTATTGACCGCCTTGTGCAGGCTATTTTGTTCGGTCGGATGCAATTCGTACAACCACAAACGGTCTTGTGGGCGCAGTAAAGTTCTGGCAAACCCATGTGAGCCGGGATAATGGACAAGGCTATTGGTCGTGTTGGCCTGTTTGACCAACTGGACGTAATCGGCGATGCAAGGAGGTAAGTCCCCGCACTGTAATAAACGGCCTATCCCGTTGGCAAATTCACGGTTTTTTAAGGCATACTCGCTATTAAGCGCATAATCGCCAGGGCCGGCATGGGTGTCTATATAGCAAAAAGCTTTGTCTTTTTGCCCAAGATAACGAAGGATATGTACTAAAACCGTGTGTTTTAGGACATCGGCAAAATTGCCGGCGTGGAAAGCGTGGCGGTAACTGAGCATGGTGGGGGAGTGGCGTTTAAGTGGGCAAGTGCTAGGCCAAAGCCTTTGCGTATAAGTGGGTCAACAAGTCAGAATTCAGGTTAAAAACGGCATTGGTAGCGTTGACTGTAGCCATAATCGGTTACCTTATCCCTTATTGTCAATAAGGGTTCACCGACCTGCAACAAATAAGCCCTAATATACCCGAAAAGGAAATAGCTTGGAACGATGCCAATAGCCAGCATGAATTCAAGCTATAAGTGTATAACCCGCGCGTTTTTCAGTATCCTTGCCGATATTGCGCCTGCCTAACAGCGCGATGGCCTTGTCAACAATGAGCAATTTATTGTGCATCGGGTAATCGGGCCTGGACGCATTAGGGGTCGCTACAGGGTGGTGTGTCCGCTATACACAAAGGGATTGAAAACGCGTAAGTAGTGGGGCTTAATGCTCGCCGCCAGTACCGATAGCTTAAACGGCACTGGCGGCACTGGGCTTAGTCTCTTAACAGTTCATTAATGCCGGTTTTGCTGCGTGTTCTTTCGTCCACTTGTTTGATGATGACGGCGCAGTACAGGCTGTAACTGCCGTCTGATGAGGGCAAGTTGCCGGAGACGACCACCGAACCGGCGGGGATGCGCCCGTAGCTGACTTCGCCGGTCAGGCGGTTGAAAATTTTGGTGCTTTGGCCGATGTATACGCCCATGGAAATGACGCAGCCGTCTTCAACGATCACGCCTTCGACGATTTCTGAGCGGGCGCCGATGAAGCAGTTGTCGCCGATGATGGTGGGGTTGGCTTGCAGGGGTTCGAGTACGCCGCCGATGCCGACACCGCCGGACAGGTGGACGTTTTTGCCGATTTGCGCACACGAGCCGACCGTAACCCAAGTATCGACCATCGTGCCGCTGTCAACGTAAGCGCCGATGTTGACGTAAGAGGGCATGAGGATGGCGCCGGGGGCTATGTAAGAGCCGTGGCGGGCGACGGCGTTAGGAACGACGCGGACACCGGCGGCGGCGAAGTCGGCTTCGCTGTAGTTGGCAAATTTACAGTCAACTTTGTCGTAATAACGGGTGTTGCCGCCGTCCATCAGGCGGTTTTCGTTGATGCGGAACGATAACAGCACGGCTTTTTTCAGCCATTGGTGCGTGACCCAGTCGCCGTCGATTTTTTCGGCGACCCGCAGTTTGCCGCTGTCGAGCAATTTTAAGGTTTCGGTGACAGCGCCGCGCACTTCGGGGCTGACGTTGGCAGGGGTGATGTCGGCGCGTTGTTCAAAGGCGGTGTCGATAATGGCTTGTATGTCGGTCATAGTTGTTGTTTTTATAAGGTGTTGAGGAAATTTTTAATACGGTGGGCGGCTTTTATACATTCGTCCAAGGGTGCGACCAGGGCGATCCTGACATGGTCGGCGCCGGGGTTGATGCCGTTAAAGTCGCGGGATAAAAAGCTGCCGGGCAATACGGTCAGGTTTTCATGGGCGAACAGTTGCCGGGCAAATTCGGTGTCGCTGATAGGGGTTTTTAGCCACACATAGAAGCTGGCGGGCGGTTTGTTGACCGGACAGGCTTCGGAGAGGATGCTGATGAAAGCAGCAAACTTTTCGCGGTACAAACGGCGGTTTTCAATGACGTGCCGCTCGTCTTGCCACGCTTTGATGCTGGCGTGTTGGGTCGGTAGCGGCATGGCGCAGCCTTGGTAGGTGCGGTAGTGGAAATAGGGCTGTAACAGCGTGGCATCGCCTGCAACAAAGCCGGAGCGCAGCCCCGGGGCGTTGGAGCGTTTGGACAGGCTATGGAACACGACACAGCGCTTAAAGGTGCTGTTGCCCAATTGCCATGCGGTTTGCAACAAGCCTGCGGGCGGTTGCTCTTCATCGTCATACAGCTCGCTGTAGCATTCGTCCGAGGCGATGACAAAGTCGTAACGCTCGGCCAAGTTAAGCAGTTTTTCATGGTCGGCGGCGGACATTACCGCGCCGCTGGGGTTGCCGGGCGAGCAGATATAGAGCAGTTGGCAGCGTTGCCAGACACTGTCGGGTACACTGTCAAAATCGGGCAAGTAGCCGGTGGCTGCGGTGGTGTTGACAAAATAAGTGTCCGCCTCCGCCAATAAGGCTGCGCCTTCGTAGATTTGGTAAAAAGGGTTGGGCATGACCACCAAAGGCTTGACGGCGGCGCTGGCGTCAACCACGCATTGGGCGAAGGAAAACAGGGCTTCCCGTGTGCCGCTGACTGGCAAGATGTGGCGGTCAGGGTCTAGCGCCTCGCGGGGGATTTGGAAGCGTTGAGCCAACCAATCGGCCACCGCCAGCCGCAATTCAACAAGGCCTTTGGTGGTGGGGTATATCCCCAAACCTTGGCTGTGCGCCACTAAGGTGTCTTGGATGAAATGCGGCGTGGCATGGCTAGGCTCGCCTATCGACAAGGTAATGGCGGCCTTGTCATGCGGCGGCGTTATGCCTTGTTTAAGCTGCGCCAATTTTTCAAACGGGTAAGGGTGCAGGTGTTGTAAGTTTGGGTTCATGGTTAGGGCATCGGACGAAGGGGTGGGTTATGCTATCGCTTTTATAGCCGATGGGTAAACCCGACTTACGATAATTTTCTCGTTCCCTTACGTTATATGGAAATACTTATACTAAGTGGCATTATTTACAATGCGGCTGTTTGCCCGCCGCACGGGCTTGCTCGAATAAGGCCAGCGCTTGCGGTAGATGTTGCTCCAAGTCTTGGATGCGGGTGCTATCGGCAGGATGCGTGGACATCAATTCGATGGGCGCTTGCCCTTGGTTGGCTTGGGACATCTTTTTCCAGAGGGCGATGCTTTGCCTAGGGTCAAAGCCCGATTTTGCCATCAGCTTTTGGCCGATAATATCCGCCTCGCTTTCATGGGTGCGGCTGAACGGCAACAAGAGGCCGTATTGGGCGCCTAAGCCGAGCAAGCCGAGCATTTGCGGGCTACTCTGTCCGAAGGCGGTTTTTTGCAATAGCCCCATGCCACCTTGTACCGCCATTTGTTGCGAGGCGCGTTCGTTGCTGTGTTTGGCCAAGACATGGCCGACTTCGTGGCCGACGACCGCCGCGAGTTGGTCGGCGTTGCCATTGACGAGTTTAAGCAAGCCAGTATGGATGCCGATTTTGTTGCCGGGCAAAGCGAAGGCGTTAACCGATGCGTCCTCAAATACCACCACTTCCCAGTTGCCGCCGATTTGCCCCGTAATGGCATTGGCGACACAATGGGCCAGCTTGTTGGCTTGCGGGTTGCGGCTGATGGGTTTTTCGGTTTTTAAGGCCGCAAACGATTGCAAGCCCATTTGATCGATTTGCGCTTCAGGCAGGGCGATAAGTTGGCTTCTGCCGGTAGGACTGGTGGCACAGGCCGCCAATAAAACGGTTGCGGCTAAAGCAAGGAGGTTTTTTTTCAACATCAGTCAAAAAAGTGGCGGCTATAAAAACCACCATTTTAACGTAACTTGTTAGGGAAAGTTTAAAAAATATGCGCCGCTTCGTTAGGCGATGTTGCCTGGCGACACTTTAGCGGGCTATCTAGTGATAAGCCCCCGCATTAGCCAAAGCTGTAAACACGCAATGGAAAGCAAAGCGTAACGCGCCAGCCTAAGTTCTTACGGGGTCGGCGGCAGTAACGATTTTGCCAAAAAGTGCCGGGGGTCAAATTGGCTGGCTTGCAAGGTGTGTTCGCAAATCGCCAAGGCTTCGTTAAAGTAGTCGTCAGCGACGCTAGGCCCTAAGGCTTCACAGATCGCCGTATAGATAAGGGGCATAAGGGCTTCGAGGTTTTGCTCCGAAAGCTCTGTCGTCCAAAGAAAATTGCCCATATCCTTTAGCCAGCCTTCAACTTGCTTTTCAATCGCTAGGTTGGAATATTTTTTGTTTCTGGACAACTCGGTCAGCGCGTCAAGAAAATCGGCCTTATCACTTAAAAATAGCAACAGTTGCCCGACAAAATGGCTGAACAGCCACGCATGTGGCGGAGCATCATCGGGCAAACCACCCAAGCTTATTGCCGTAGGCGGGGCTGTCCAAGGAGCGGCGGGTGGCCGTGGAACTGGCTCGGCAACGTCCGCGTCCGCCACAGGCGGTGGTGCGGCCATAGCGGCGGCTTCACGTTCTTTAACGATGTCCAACGGGTCAATGGCCAACGTGCTGGGTTGCCCCATCAATTCATGAAATTGACCGTACAAATTTTTACGGGTCGCCGTATCGATGTTAAATTCCGAACAAACACGGGTGATATAATTAATTAAGCCACTGACGCTGTCGTTTTGGAAACCTTCTTCTAAAATATTAATTGTTTCAATCAATTGCCCTTCGGACAAATACGGCTCAAAACAAACCCAAGCGACTTGCCGCCTGTGTTTTTTCATATCATTCATGCTTAAACCTCTTTAATGATGCGTTTTATCTGCCATTGGAACTGGCGCTTGGCGTTTTGGGGCGCGACCAGCCCCCTGTCATAACAGAGTGTGTGATTTAAAACCATCGCCCAAGTTATAGTGAAGCCTTGGCGTCGATTGAAAAAGCGGGGACGTTTAGGAGAGCCGCCATTCAATTAAGTGTTTTTGCAGCCCCTATTGGTGGCGCTATTTTTTATTAAAATGAATTCCTTGCATCAACATGACGATTTTGTGACTATATTGCCAAACGGAATTTATAGGGTAATTTTAGGCCCATAAGATAAAGAATACCACTGACAGACCGATAATAATTGTGCTGGGGCGTTATAGGCCGTAGCTTGCCGGCATTGGGGGCAATCCGGGTCTTTCGGTTAAGCGTTAAGAGGGGTTGGCGCCATAAGCCCCCCTGTACCACGCGGTGCGTATCTCCACCGCCCAACGCTCGATTTGCCCAGTATCTGGTGCGTCAGGCAAGGTGCTGGTGGCAAAATGTTGGTCTATTTCCCGTAGTTCTTGGGCAGCTTGGACCAATAAATCCTCGTAGGTAAATTGGCCGGATTTGATCGCCAACAATTCGTCGCGGTCAGGCCGATGCACTAGGGGCTGTCCGGTGCTGGCGATTTCTTTAGTCATGCGCAACAGCCGGAAGGTGTGCATCATGTTTTTGGCATCATAGCCGCCGCCATGTGCCAAGATGCCTTGGTAACGGTCTTGGTTACGGTCCTTGCTCCCAGAGCCGATAATCGTGATAGTCACGCAAACGGCGGGCAAAACCGTCTTTATTGAATACCAGCCACGCCCTAGGCTTCATGCCTTTGGGGATGGAAGACAGGCACACGTCTT
>JACXTQ010000107.1 GCA_016919605.1 Methylovulum sp. | reverse complement strand
ACCAAATCCACCGGTGTACCTTGCGCCATTGCCTGTAATGTTGTGGTGACATGCGCCAACACACAAGACTGGGTGGGGATTTGATAGCGTTCGATAACGTCATTGAGCAAATGCAATAAGCGTGTGGTCGCTTGCAGATTATCAGAAGCGGGATTGATACCGATCACCGCATCGCCGCAACCATACAGCAAACCATCTAATACACTGGCCGCCACGCCAGCGGGATTGTCGGTGGGATGGTTCGGTTGCAAACGCGTAGACAATCGGTTGGCTAACCCGATAGTGCCACGGAAGCGGGTAATCACCCGGCATTTTTTGGCAACCAAAATCAAATCTTGGATACGCATGATTTTTGACACTGCCGCCGCCATTTCCGGTGTCAGACCCGGGGCGATAGCCGTTAAAGATTCGCTGGTCGCCTGTTCGGACAATAACCAATTGCGGAAATCGCCTACGGTCAAATGGCTGATAGGGGCGAACGCGACGCTATCATGGCCATCAATAATCAGGCGCGTGACCTCGTCTTGCTCATAAGGCACCAGCGCTTCCGTTAAAAATTGCTTTAATGGTACGTCGGCCAGTACCCACTGCGCCGCAACCCGCTCAAGATGGCTAACCGCCGCCACCCCCGCCAAATAATCGCCAGAGCGCGGTGGACTGGCTTTAGCCATTAAGTTGCGTAAATTTTTAAAATCGTAACACAGGTTTGCCGTGCGTATGGTATACATCGCGAAACTATCCAGATAGTAGGCCAGAGGGTAGGGGGCATCAACTGCATTTAACTAATGGCTGTAAACGGTCTTGCACTCACCGCCTTCATTATTGCATACCACATTTTTTTTCCATTTTTTTTCTTCAGTGATGTCAATGCCATAGCCCTTGTTGGCGACCAATATTAAGGTATTGTTTTCAAAGCGCACTTGAAAATGCTTGAGTGCGCTCATGCCAATCAGCACTTCATCCAACTGGTCGCTGATGGCCGCCTCAGTGTTTTTGATAATGGCATTGCCTAATTTTAATTCTTTAATTTCCGTTGCCTGCACTTCCGCCAAACCATTGGCGGTGCTGACCATGCCTGTTTCACCTATCGGTAACTTGGCGGCTTTGGCCAATTTGCTGGGTATGGCAGTGGTGGTCGCTCCCGTATCGATCAAAAAGGGCATACTGACACCGTTAATTAGCGCACGACCCCTAAAATGGCCCTTATTATCCCCATGGATAACAATGTCTTCCTGATCCAATTCACAGCGTTGGTCAAATAAAGCAGTATTGGCTGGGAGGTAATCCACGCTTTGGAACAGCAGCAAGGCCATCAATGAGCCTATTATGCCACGGGTTAATTTTGTCCAAAAAGTCATAACGATACCTTTTTTGCTTTTAGATATTGATGGGTGGATATTCAAGCTTGAATCTGTCAGCGTAAGGTATCGCGTACACTTAATAAAATCTATAGCGGTGGCTAAAAATAACGCTGTTACGCAAAGCGGAGGGTTGTGCAAAAATTCCGTTAAGGTGTCGCTGACCCTACATACGCTTTTGCTAGGGGCTATCCATTATTTTGCTTGACGGTTTTCAGGCTTTAGAACACTTGACGGCAGATAGCATCCTTGTAAAAGGATGCTATCTGGAGTTGCTAAATAGCTAATGGATAGGGCAAATTTTAACCTGCCAATTATTTAGCGGGGGGTTTGGCTGTTAGGGTAGGGAGCGGCGTTGGTAGCAGTGGTGGGCGGATAAGGATTGCCTGGATACTGGGTATTGGCGGGGTAGGGATTGCCTTGGTACTGGGTATTGGCGGGGTAGGGATTGCCTTGGTACTGGGTGTTGGCGGGGTAGGGGTTGCCTTGGTATTGGGTGTTGGCGGGGTAGGGGTTGCCTTGGTATTGGGTGTTGGCGGGGTAGGGGTTGCCTTGGTACTGGG
Source organism: Methylovulum sp. (assembly GCA_016919605.1). GTDB lineage: Bacteria > Pseudomonadota > Gammaproteobacteria > Methylococcales > Methylomonadaceae > Methylovulum. Next base: position 8,258 of record JACXTQ010000107.1, on the reverse strand, counting down.
TGTTGGCGGGGTAGGGGTTGCCTTGGTACTGGGTGTTGGCGGGGTAAGGGTTGCCGTTGTTAAAAGTGTTCGGATAAGGGTTGGCCGGATACGGATTACTGGCGGGATACGGATTGCCGTTATTGAAATTGTTTTGGACTCGTTGCGGGGGCATTTTGCCAGGTTCAGCCTTAACCTTGACATAATTTTTGCCTTGCATACAGGTTTTTAGCTGATTGTCTTGCTCCATCGAGTCTTGGACAGTGTCTTTCAATATATTGACAAGGCTTTTGTGTTCCCCTAAAGCTTTGCGCTCTTGTTGGGTTGTGACTTGGGCGCTGATGTTGCAGGCACTGAGGTCTTGCGGGTTAGCCTGAAAACCTTGCCCATCGACCCACACCTCTTGTTGGGCAGGGGTTGCGTTAGCGCCGCCAGCCGCAGGTAGGGACACACCCGCCGCCCCAGCCAAGGCTGTTATTGGTAAGTCCTGACAGGCACTGAGCAATATACTGCTGATGGCGAGTGTTAATAAGAGTGGCTTGTTCATTGATTTACTCTCCAGTATAAAAAGTGTTTAAAGCCCGTCAAAATTCATCAGTCACACGGCGATGTAGACACTTGCTAAAGTCTGCCACCCCTGTTGTTAAAACATTTTGCGCCGTATAGACATCAGAAAAATAAATTGAAAAAATAATGATATTGACAAGGTATTTAAGGATTTTAGTTAATCTTAAGGGGTTGAACGGCCAGAATAGGCACCTTGTGCCGCCGTGTTTTTTAGATGGCTCTCGGCCTTTTTAAAAAACACCCAAAGTGTAACGCTTTTAATCCGTATAGCTAGGTAAATTTTCACACTTTTGCAAAAAAATTATGAACTTTTTTAAAAAAACTATAAATTCAATGATTTGAATCTTTCCTCGATTTTTGGAACCAGTTTTTTATCTAAAGTGAACATTACTACATGGTCGCCTTCCTCAAAAACGGTGTCATGGTGTATGGAAATCGCTTCATTATCGCGGATGAGCGCCCCTAAGATAATACCTTCGGGTAGTTGCACAGTATCAACTTTGCGCCCGACCACCGAATTTTCGCCATTGCCCCGATGGGCTACGGCTTCAATCGCTTCGGCGGTACCGTTGCGCAATAAACTGACTTGGGCGACATCACCTTGCCGCACATGCTTAAGGATGCCGCCTAAGGTTTCGACATAAGGCAGCACCGCCAAATCGATACCCGTACCCGGCAACAATTTGTCGTAACACAGATGATTGAGTATGCAGATGGCCTTGCGGGCCCCGTGGGCTTTGGCTAGGGCGGCGGAAATGATATTTTCGCCATCGCTATCGGTCAGTGCACAAAACAAATCGGTTTTGTCTATCGACTCTTCCAATAATAACGTTTCATCGCCACAATCGCCTTGTAGCACGATGGTGCGGCCTAGCTCGTTGGCGATCTTACGGGCGCGTTTGGGATCGCGCTCAATAATTTTGACGTAATGATCTTTTTCCAGCGCCAAAGCCAAGCGCTTGCCGATATGCCCGCCCCCAGCGATGATGATGCGTTTGAGCGGCTTTTCTAAGCAACCTAAATCTTTCAGCAAGCGCCGCACTTCCCGTCTGGGCGCAAAAAAGAATACTTCATCATCGGCGGCAATTTCCGATTCGCCATTAGTCGGCTGGGCGATGCCATCACGGAAAATCGCCACCACGCGAATTTTGCCCTCGGTCAAGCGCCCTTTGAGGGTTTTGATTTTTTTGCCGGTCAAAAAACCGTCCGCCGCCGCCTTTACCGAAAACAGGCGCACCAAGCCATTGGCAAAATCAGAAATATGCAGCACCCCAGGCAATTCGATTAAGTTGCGGATGGATTCCATCACGCTTTGCTCCGGGCTGATGACAATATCAATGGGAATGCCGTTCGGCCCAAAGAGCTTGGGGTTTTTCATATAATCAATCGCACGGATACGCGCAATGGTTTTCGGGCGGTTATACAGCTTGTTGATGATGGTACAGGCAAGCATATTGGTTTCATCACGATCGGTGACGGCAATCACCAAATCGGCTTGGTTGACCCCCGCTTGCTCCAATACATGCGGGTGGGCGGCATTGCCGATCACTGTGCGGATGTTCACCCGTTCTTTCAGCGCATCAAGACGGGGTGCGTTATCGTCAACCACGACGATTTCATTGTCTTCACCGGCAAGCGCTTCGGCAACCGAGGTGCCGGTCTTGCCTGCGCCTAAAATCAGTATTTTCATAAGTTTCCTCAACGTTAAACCTCAAACTGTACGCCCAACTCCACCACCCGCTCCGGTGGTATTTTAAAAAATTGGATAGGGGATGAGGCGTTGCGGAACATGACCAAGAAAATTTTCTCTTGCCACGGGTTCAAATCAGGCTTGTCGGAGGGGATTAGTGACTCCCTGCCAATAAAAAAAGACGCACTGGTAGAGTCAATATCCAGCCCCTGCACACGGCATAAGTTAAGGATTTTCGGCACATTAGGGGTTTCCATAAAGCCATGCCGGGCGGTGACGCGGTAAAAGCCCTGCTCCAATGCGTCAATGTTGATACGCTCGGCATCGGCAATGATGGGCACGTCTTCAGTGGCGATGGTCAGCAGGACAATCCGCTGATGCAGAACTTGGTTATGGGCGTAATTGACTTGCAAGGCATGGGGCATACTGAGATTACGGGCGCTCATATACACCGCCGTACCGGGCACACGCGCCAGCGGCGGTTTGCTGTTGAGGCTGGCGATAAAACCGGTCAATGACAGGGCGGATTTTTGCAGATGATAAGTGATTACCTCGCGTCCGCGCCGCCAAGTGGACATCAACAAAAACAACAAACAACCAATAACTAAAGGAAACCAGCCGCCTTGGGGGATTTTTAGCACATTGGCTCCTAAAAACGCGCCATCGACCACCAAAAACACCGCCACCAGCGAATACGCCCAAGCAGGTCGCCATTGCCAACTATCCAGTGCCACGATCAGCGTCAATAAGGTGGTGATCATCATCGTACCCGTTACCGCCAAGCCGTAAGCGGCGGCCAGGTTGCCAGAAGAGCCAAAACCCAACACCGTACAAATCACCAGCGCCAATAAGGTGCGGTTCATGGTCGGCACATAAATCTGCCCGATAGCCTCGGTTGATGTGTGTAACCGTTGCATACGCGGGCTATAATCCATTTGCATGGCTTGGCTGGTGATTGACAACGCGCCGGACATGACCGCTTGCGAGGCGATAACCGTGGCGCAGGTCGCCAAACCGATCAACGGGTACATCGCCCAGGTGGGGGCCAGCAGATAAAAGGGGTTAAGTATCGCGGTCGGGTCACGCAGGATCAAGGCACCTTGGCCAAAATAATTGATGGCCAGTGCGGGTAAAATCAGCGAAAACCACGCCAATTGAATGGGGCGTTTGCCAAAATGCCCCATATCGGCATACAAGGCCTCAGCACCGGTCAAGGCCAGCACCACCGCACCCAGGGCGACAAAGGCGTGCCAGCCATGTTCCAGAAAAAAGTGCAAGCCGTAAAAGGGGTTTAAGGCTTCCAGTACCGCCGGATTCTGGGCAATGCTCAGGCCGCCTAATACGGCCAACACGGCAAACCACGCCATCATAATCGGCCCGAACAATAGGCCGACTTTTTCGGTGCCATAGCTTTGAAATAAAAATAAGATAATCAACACCACGATGGTTATCGGCAAAACATAAGCCTCCAAGGCCGGAGCCGCGACTTGGAGGCCCTCTACGGCGCTCAAGACCGAAATGGCGGGGGTGATAATGCCGTCACCGTAAAATAAGGCCGTACCGAACAGCCCCAGCGCAATAATGATATTACGCTGGTGCTGTTGGTTACGGTGGCGCAACGCTAAGGCCATTAAGGCCATGATGCCGCCTTCGCCCCGGTTATTGGCTCGCATGACAAACAGCACATATTTGATCGAGATCACCAAGATTAACGACCAGAAAATCAGTGATAGGATGCCTAGCACATTGTCCGGTGTCGCCGACACGGCATGGGGGCCGTTGAAAATTTCCTTCATCGTGTACAGTGGGCTAGTCCCCACATCACCGTAAACAACACCGATAGCCCCTAGCATCAAGGCGATTAGGCCGCCAGAGGGTTCATGAGTATGGGTTTGTGCCGTCATTATGTCCTGCTCTTAAATAGAAGATGGCTTTATTGTCGCATTGTCATGCGCAATTGCTAAGAAAAAATCGTTATAAAGCGTGAGCTTGTTGGTTTTTGTTATAGGTTTTAGGTGATGCGCCAGTTGGCGATGGGTAGAAAATGGCTTAGACTTTAGCACTGCATTTGTTTTGGATGGATAAAGGCCTATGATGTTTGTTTTGGTTCATGGCATCCATGACACCTCGCGTAAAGTTAAGGTTTTGCAAACCGCGCTAGAAAATCAGGGGCATTGCTGCATCGCCCCCTCGTTAACGCCCAATGACGGCAGCAAAAGTTTGGACTATTTGGCAAAGCAGCTACAGGCGTGCATCGGCGCGGCGATAGGGGGTACGAATGCCAAGCTGGCTCTAGTGGGGTTCAGCATGGGGGGCTTGGTCGCACGTTATTATATGCAAGAATTGGGCGGATATAAGCAGGTCAGCCATTTTTTTAGCATTGCTTCGCCCCATCATGGCACTGTTTTGGCTTATTTGTCAGCCAAGCCGGGCGCTAGGCAAATGCGTCCGAACAGTGATTTTTTAAAACGGCTTGGGCAAAACACGGCGTGCTTGCAAAACGTCGCCTGTTATTCTTATTGGACTCCGTTTGATTTGATGATTGTACCGGCGACCAGCTCGGTTTGGGATCAGGCCGACAATATTCGGGTCAAGGCGCTGTGCCATCCCTTGATGGTCAAAAATAGTCGGATAATCGCCGATATTTTGCAAAAAGTCGGCGATTAAAGCTATGGGAAAGGGGGGCGCGTTTTGCCCTATCGCTTGTGGTCGGCTTGGGTTTTTGGTAGATTGCCAAGCAAGCCCTTTTGTTTTGGTGCGCTGACCTTCGCCGCGCATCTTTTATTTCTAAGGATAGACCTTTATGCCCATGACATTGGCCACCAAGGCGGCCATCACTTGCGAAACCTGCAATCTTGACAAATTGTGTATCCCAAAAGGCATGAAAAGGTCGGGGATAGGCGATCTGAAGCTATTAGTCAACCGTAACAACATTCGTCAAAAAGGCGAGGCGATATACCATGCCGGTAGCCCTTTTCGGGGTATTGTCGCGTTGCGGGCCGGCAGCGCCAAATTGCTCAGTTTTGACCGCAACGGCAATGAGGTGATTGTCGATTTTATCCTGCCGGGTGAATTGCTGGGCTTTGATGGCGTGTCCTTGCAGGAGCATAACTGCACGGCAGTGGCTTTGGAAACGGTTAATTTTTGCCATTTGCCATCGCATCAGATCGCCGCCTTGGCGTTGAACACCAGCAGTTTTTATCAGGTTTTGCTGCAACGCTCATGCAACCAATTTGACGCGCAAGTGCAAAAGGTCATGTTAAGCCGCCGTTCTGCCGAAGAGCGGGTGGCCGCCTTTATCCTGCAAATTTCCGACCGCCTGAAAATACGCGGTTATTCGGAGTTGGAGTTTAGGTTGAGTATGTCGCGCGAGGAAATCGGCAATCATCTGGGGATTGCCCATGAAACCGTGAGCCGAATATTCCATTATTTCCAAACGCTGGAAATTATTGAAATCAAAACCAAGCAGGTCAAGATAATAGACAAAAAAAAGCTGTCTGGTTTTTACCAAGAGTAAAAGCCCAGACAGCTATGAGTAGAGGAAGATATAAATAACAAGTAAAACTTACGCTGTTTGCCAAAAATGGCGGTCTGAAAATGTTGGAACAATTTTGTTAGCGGATGCAAGCTTTCGCATCCGCCAACACCCTTGACCCAGGCATAATTGCTATGGCTGGTAATGGGCTATATAAGGCGACGCCTTATTTGTGGTAGGCCAAAGTGGCGGCATCTTCGGCGATGGCTTTCGCGGTCGATTCAAATTTGCCATGTTCGCTGCTCATTAGGATGTTCCCCGTATCAGGATAAAGATTGATGGTTGATTGCGTCGACGTGAAGCTATTTAAACAAAAAACGCCGGAAAAAAGTTGAGCAAGATCAAGTATTGTCCGTTTTGTGATGTCCACCCAAATTGTTGCCCATGAAACCTTTTTTAACTTTAACGCTGTTGTTGCTGTCCTGCCTTTGCAGGGCCGAACAATCCCCTACCGGGCAGGTGTGCTTGCATATCCCTGAGCGGGGTACGGAAACTCTGATTATCCAAAACGCTTGCCAAAAAGGCGATATTATCCAGTTGCACAAACGGCTGGTGGCTTATTTGTGTGATTTTGACAAGGCTATTGTCAATTACGATGGCACCGACCAATATATGTGCGCATTTTTGGGCGAAAAGCGCGGGTTACGCACAGGGACGAACCCGTAAGTTGCCAAACGGTTTGGTAAGGCGAGGGTAGGAGGGGCGGCTATCGCTGAAGGCGGGGACGTTTTACAATAAACAACAGATAAATTTTTAGGTATAAGCATTATGACGTTAAAAAAACCATTGCCCGCTAACGACAAGCAAAGCCAGTTAGTGATGGCGGCCCGCCGCGAACAAGAATTGCGCGAGCAATCGTATCGGGGACAGGCTTTAAAAATGTATCCGTGGGTGTGCGGGCGTTGTGCGCGGGAGTTCACCCATAAAAACTTGGCGGAATTGACGGTGCATCACCGTAACCATAATCATGATGACAATCCCGCCGACGGCAGCAATTGGGAATTGTTGTGCCTGTATTGCCATGACAACGAGCATTCACGCTATGAAGAAACCCGTTTTTCCACCATTAAAACCCATAAATCCAGTGCGCCCGTGGCGACCCACAACCCGTTTGCGGACTTGAAAAGCCTGTTGGGCAGCAAAAAATAGGCGTTAGTTAGCGCAAACCATCAATGCCTTGGTTTGCCAACACATCGGCCCGTTCATTGCCGGGGTCGCCGGAATGGCCTTTGACCCATGCCCATTCGATAGTGTGTAAGGTGCTGGCGGCATCTAGCCGCCGCCAGAGATCGTCATTTTTGACGGGTTTTTTGGCCGAGGTTTGCCAATTGCGTTTTTTCCAGTCGGGTAGCCACTCGGTGATGCCTTTCAGTACATAGCTGGAATCGCTGTTAAGCCGGACATGGCAGGGTTTTGTTAAGGCTTCCAGTGCTTGGATGGCCGCCATCAATTCCATGCGGTTGTTGGTGGTGTTGGCTTCACCGCCACACAATTCCTTAAGGTGGCCTTTGTAAGCCAAGATGACTCCCCAGCCACCCGGGCCCGGATTGCCACGGCAGGCGCCATCGGTATAGATAATCACGCAATCAGTCATGGCTGTTGTTTAGGTTCGCGGAAGAGGCTAAGGAGGTGGGGGCAAGCATTGGTGTTTGTTCTTGGCCGATAGGGGTCAGCGGGATCAAGTTATAACGGCGTTTGATGGCTTTGATGGCATAAGCGGTCGCCGATAAAGAGCCGGACACGGGCACGGCTTTGCCGTGCTTGGTTTTAACATTATCAAGATAAAAGCTTGATGACGTGGTGACTTCAAAATTTAATAATTTTAACCAGTCCATCATCCGCCCGTGACTGATAAAGTGGCCTCGCCAAGAATCCGTGTGGCGGATTTCCCATAAAAACTGGTATCTCACCCAAATGCTCCACGGGTTAAAGTTTATGATCAAGACAATGCCTTCGGGTTTTAAGACGCGCTCGATTTCGCGCATGGTTTGGAAGCGGTAACTGTCAAATTCCAACAGGTGCGGAATGATGACCATATCCACACTGGCGCATTGTAACGGTAAGCGGAAGGCTTTGGCTTGGATTTTTCTGGCCTTGTCGGTGCCGAGGTTTTTGGCATCAAGGATGGTATAAAACTTGTATAGTGTACAATCAATAAAGTCATTTTCCCAGCCCAAGCCACCAATTTGCAAGACGGTCTGTTGGCAACTGACAGTGATGGCGCGTTGCAAATACTCGGCCTCAAGCTCTTTTAGCAGTTTGCCCCTAGGTGTTTGGTACCAAGAAAATAAAAAATTACGTTTCATTGAGGTGCTTACGGTTTAGGGCTTGCCCCAATTTAAGGCGAAGCAAAGCCAGTAAAGGCATGGACAACGTTTTTTGCCGCCCCGCGATGGTGGTAAGAAAAGGGGGGCGGGTGCTAATTAATCGCAGGCGAGGTTGGGTATTGGGCGCGGATTAACTTTTTCTTTAAGACAATATAATATT
>JACXTQ010000106.1 GCA_016919605.1 Methylovulum sp. | reverse complement strand
ATTATTGTTGAAACCATCGGCGGGGCAGGTGCGGTTAAGGACATGATCTTGACCGCCATCGCCAACGGTAAGCATATTGTCACCGCCAACAAATCGCTGATTGCCACCCACGGCAACGAAATTTTCGCCAAAGCTAGCGAACAGGGCGTGATTGTGGCGTTTGAGGCGGCAGTGGCGGGCGGCATCCCGATTATCAAAGCCATCCGCGAAGGTTTAAGCGGCAACCAAATCCAATGGTTGGCGGGCATCATCAATGGCACCGGCAATTTTATCCTGACCGAAATGCGTGACAAAGGCCGCGATTTTGACGATGTCCTGGCGGAAGCGCAAGCCTTAGGTTATGCCGAAGCTGACCCTACTTTTGATGTGGAAGGCATTGATGCCGGGCATAAATTGACTATCTTGGCCTCGATTGCTTTTGGTATTCCTTTGCAGTTTGACAAAGTTTACACCGAAGGCATTACGCAAATTACCCGTGTCGATGTCGAATATGCCGAGCAACTGGGCTATCGTATCAAGCACTTGGGTATCGCCAGAAAAACTCCTGAAGGCATTGAATTGCGCGTACATCCGACCTTAATCCCTGAGCGTAGGCTGATCGCTAATGTCAATGGCGTGATGAACGCGGTATTGGTGAAGGGCGATGCCGTGGGCGCGACCTTGTATTACGGCGCGGGCGCGGGCGCGGAACCGACGGGCTCATCTGTGGTTGCCGATGTCATTGACGTGGCTAGGGCGTTGACCTCCGACCCTGAAAACCGTGTGCCACATCTGGCTTTCCGTGCCGATGCCTTGGCCGATATTCCGGTGCTGTCCGCCGACCACATCCAAACCTCGTATTATTTGCGCCTTAATGCTGAAGACAAGCCTGGGGTCATGGCGGATGTCACCAAAATCCTGGCCGACCACAATATCAGCATTGAAGCCATTATCCAAAAAGAGCCGTCCAAAGGCGAAACTGCCGTGCCAATTATTATGTTGACACAAATCACCTTGGAGCAAGAAATGAACGCCGCCATTAGCGCTATAGAAGCATTGCCGACAGTGAGCGGCAAAGTTAACCGTATCCGTATGGAAACCCTAGGCTAGGGTCGCCCGTAACACGCTATAACCATTAGCTGCACATTACTATTTACTGATAAAAACCTCATAGGAACCCACATGACCCGCTACACCGGCTTAATTGAACGCTACCGTGACCGCTTGCCGGTCAGTGCCAACACTCGCCTGATTAGTCTTGGCGAAGGTAATACGCCGCTGATCCAATTACAAAACATCCCGCGCCTGATTGGTAAGGATGTCGATATTTATGTCAAGTTTGAAGGCTTAAACCCTACCGGTTCTTTTAAGGATCGGGGTATGACTATGGCGGTGACTAAAGCGGTCGAAGCTGGTAGCCAAGCCATTATCTGCGCATCAACCGGCAACACTTCGGCATCGGCGGCGGCTTATGCGGTACGGGCGGGAATTAAGGCTTTTGTTTTGATCCCAGAAGGTAAAATCGCTTTGGGTAAATTGGCGCAAACCTTGATGTACGATGCCAAGATCATCCAAATTAACGGCAATTTTGACAAAGGCATGGCGCTGGTTAAAGAAGTCGCCGAGCTGGCACCGGTGACGATAGTCAACTCTATCAACCCGTTCCGTATCGAAGGCCAAAAAACCGCCGCTTTTGAAATCGTTGACGAGTTGGGTTTTGCACCTGATTACCATTGTTTGCCAGTGGGTAATGCCGGCAATATCACCGCCTATTGGAAAGGCTATACCGAATATGCCCGTTATTCAGCAAGCCATGCCGCCGTGACCCGCAATTTGCCCGTTATGTGCGGTTATCAAGCGGCTGGGGCGGCACCCTTTGTCGCCGGTCATCCAATAGAAAACCCCGAAACCTTGGCGACCGCCATCCGTATCGGTAATCCGCAATCATGGAATTTGGCCTGGAATGTCCAAAAAGAATCCGGCGGTTGGTTTGATAAATTTACTGACGAGCAAATCCTCGCCGCGCAAAAAATGCTCTCACAATTTGAAGGGGTGTTCTGTGAGCCAGCCTCAGCCACATCCTTGGCGGGTGCACTGCATGACATCAGCATCGGCAAAATACCCGAAGGTAGCCGCATCGTCTGCACCTTGACCGGTAACGGCATTAAAGACCCGGAAATCGCCATGCAACAATGCGCCAATACTCAGCCCGTCACTATAGATGCTAGTTTGGATGCGGTTAAACGGGCGATTTTGGATAGCCTGTAAACGTGCCTTCCCATTAGCGGGACGTTATCATACGGTTATCACGTTATGAGGCTTTTTGATAAGACGTGTGGCGTGGTTGCCGAGCTTACGGTTAAAATCGACAATGGCATTGAGGGTGGGGCTGGCCTTGCCGTCAATATCTCTCATGCCGTTGGTATAAATATGCGAATAATACGCCACCTTATTGATGTGTACCGTACCGCTTAAACAACCGATATGCAGGGGATTTCTACCTTCGCCCTGAGTCAGGTCGATGATTAGAGCCGAAGTGTGGGCAGGGATTGTCCACTCTTGCGTTTGTAGGTTATTGCAGACGGTGATGAGTGCTTCGCCAGGTAGCGGCAAACATTCGATATAAAGGTATGGCATGGTTGGCAAGTTTGTTTGGCTAAGCCTGCTCCCCCTCACTAAGGTGACGCTATTGCCTTCCGAGTGCTGATGTAACACCACCTGTTCGCCTTCCCAGCCTTGCAATCCCAATTCAAAGGCGCCATTAAACACCTTGTCATCACGCCAATCACGATACCCCCAGACCCCATAACCTATCAGGTTGTTTTTAAAAACAGGCACTAACCCTGCTAAAAATTCTGGAATATGTTCATCGGCTAGCCGTGCAAAACTAGGGTGTTTTGGATTATTGATCTTGAAGTTGAATTGATCTAAAAAAATTGGTTTTTTGTGGATATTAAATGGCCGGAAGCCGTTCAGTACCCGATGGACATGTTTGATCGCCTGTGCGGCATTTAAGGGTTTCGCGCCACTAACTCCGATTTTGGGATGGTAGTAAATGACATCACAGCTGATGCCCGTTTTATAGGAGCTATGTTCCACTGAGTTTTGCCAACCATCCCCGTAAAATACATCAGGATCAATACGGTGTTCATACCAAATATCATGAGCCAACACGTTTTTACTGGCGAGTAGCCACGGTTCGATATATTCCCTATCAAAAAACAATATAAATTCGGCAAACAACTTGTCTCTAGGGGTAGGGGCGGGTACTTGGGCGTAAGATTCCGTGTCAATTTCATATATCTTCCGAAGTAACGCCAAGGAAAAGCGTTTTTTCAGGTAATCGGTAAAGCCAATCGTGTTGGCAAAATTGATTCGCCCTTCCTGTTGCTGATTTTCAGGATGGCGCAATACTGGCCAATAAGTGTCTTCCCAACTAAGGAAAAAATTGCAATCATCTGTGTCTAAGCCGACTACGCTTTCTAAGGTGGCAAGATAATCCTGCCAAGCCGGTAGCATGTGCGGTTCGGTGAAAAGCTGTTGGTAGCGGCGGTAGGTGGTGCAATCAACAGGGGCGTTTTCCCAGAGGTAGCCTAAGCGCAACATGATACGCAAGTCCGTGGCCCGCGCCGATTCCAGCAAATAGGCCAACCTGTCCAAGACGGCCTGATCGTATCGGATCGGTTGGGTGTCTGGTTGAAAATGCGCCCACGGCACAATCAGGATAATGGTGTTAAAGCCGTCGGCACGGATTTGTTCAAAATCGTGGCGTACCCGCCCACGCTCAAACGTATTCCAAAAATTGCCCATGGAACAGCGTCCGAAGTAGTGGGTTGCAGTGATAAAATGCGGTTTTTTCATGGGCAGTGTTAATTTTCTTTTGTGGTTCAGCTGTCTAAGTATAATCTACGCACATGACAAAAAAACGAAGTGGGTAAAAATTACATAATAGAAGCTTTATATCCGATATTGGCTATACAATCTATATGCCAAAAATAACAGATTGTATTTTATTGATACGTTTTTCTGTTTCCTAGAATGGCTGTTGTTCGGGCAACAGCCATTGGTTAATCGCTGCGGCAAGACCTCTTCAAGGGCCATGTTGTACGGATTGTCTTTTTCGCTGGTGGCTGGCTTTGGGGCGATTTAACGGGTTAAATAAGGGTAGTTGAACGTTTCAAAATCAGCTCGGTATTTACCCACAATTTTTTCGATAACAGCGTCATTTTTAATATCTGCGATTGGCGAGGATTGGCTACTATTAAGCTTAGGCAAGCTAGTCGGATGCTTGTATTTAGGTATGCCAATAGCATTGAGGATATAGCTAAAATCCTCGTCAATCCGTTCAACATGGCCGACAAAATCAACCAAAACGGCATTGGTGTTTATTTTGCCGCGTAACCAGTAAATTTGCGGGCGGAATATTTCATCAGGACCATTGGTGTCTTGCCAAATATCTGACAACACATACTCATCGAAACTGTTAAACCTTTTTATTTTTTTTGATAACTCAGGGTTGGGGCTTTCCCATTTGCGCAAAAAATGGTAGGTGGACAAGCAACGGGAAAAAGGATTGCGGACAAATGAAAAGGTGAAGGCTTGCGCCCAGGCCACGGTGCCGACCATATTGCGTATTTCCGCCGCCGGGGAGTGTTTGGCCAAGCCGAAGCGTTTTCTGTAAGCAGGCTGTATCTGTTCGCCAAAAACGCTGCCGCCGATTTCAAGATCGCAATAATGGGTATATTTTTCTAGCGCGGATGTTAATGATGTACCCGCCGTTTTTGGCACATGGACAAAAATAAATTTATGTGAATGGTTGATGATAGCCATAAGTGCCTAATTGCGTTGAAAGCCATTGAAAATAAAAGCCCCATTTTTTATGGTCATTTTGCCCTAATGTTTCGCAAAACGTCCCTGTATAAGGCAAAAGGTGCAGTTTCGCAAATTTGTTGGATAGCATCAATAGGCAATTGCCGTTGGCGGCGTTTAATTTCCAATTTAGGGCTTTGCGCAAGGATGGCTTGATGCGATAGGCGAGCTGATTCGGTGGGTTCTAGGCCAAGAAATTGGTACAATGGCTCTAGGGAGCTGTTTTCTGAAAAAAACTCTTCATAGATGATGGGAAATACCCGTTCATCGTTGCTGTATTTCTTGAGAGTCTGCAAGGAATGCTTCCATTCTTTAATGGCTGCTTGGGTTTTCCGAGTTGCTGGCCATGACTTATCATTGACACCATTGGCGCGGGTTTCAAAAGAGGTGGCGACATCAATAATATTCCGCAACATAAATACGACCTTCGCCTGAGGGAAGTTTGCTAATAAGGTGTCCAGAAAATTGAACAGTTTCGGAATCTTATCACCGACATAATCGGCAGTGGCAAATAATTTTTCGGCTTTAGCGTAGTAAGGGTCAAACCCTTGTAAGTCTGGGTAAAACGTATCCGTTATTTGAAGGTTAAAAAAACGTTCTGGGGTAAACAAATCGGGAGTCAATGGCTGGTTGGAACACAGTTTTGAGTATCTTTCAAGACCGATGACCAAGCGTTCGTCACCTGTCAATAGTTGCCACATGGCCGTTGTGCCAGAACGCGCCGTGCCGCAGATAAATAGGTAGTTCATGATGGCTTTTCCTGTTCTAAATAGGTCGCTGTTTTTAGCGTATGGGATAGTTCACAAATGACACCCTGTAAGGGTGATGGAGATGGCTTCGGCTTTTGTTGTGAAAACCGACCCTATCTGCTCTATAGGTAATATTCAGGTTTTGTTTGTGTGGTTAAAGCCATTTTATTCAATAGGTTACATTGTAAAAAAGAGTTGCCCCCCTGATAGATAGACATTTATATATTTAATAATCAATATGTTGTCAGCAACGGATATTCCGTGGTTGTACAGCAAATGCTAGTTTATTTATGGTAAACGGCTACAATGATAATAAAAAATAGTAAAAAGTTCACTATTTGGATGTTTATAAAAATCGCTAAGGCACACGGTATCGACAAAATATGCACAAAATTGAATTTAAGTTAAAACATGGCAATCCTTATCCGCCAGGCTGTACGGCAACCGAAGGAGGGGTTAATTTTTCTATTTTTAGCCGTCATGCTACGGCGGTGGAACTGTTGCTGTTTGATTCCTCGGACAGTGAACTACCTTTCCAAGTGATACCGTTGAGTAAGGAAAAAAACCGCACTTTTTTTTCTTGGCATGTGTTCGTTAAAGATTTGCCGATGGGGACATGGTATTGCTGGCGGTTGGATGGGCCTTATGAGCCACGGCAATCGGGTCTGCGTTTTGATAAGGATAAGCATTTGCTTGACCCTTGGGCGCGGGCGGTCAGCCACAAACGTTGGCAACGGGCGATGGCCTGTGTACCCGGTGATAATAGCCAAACGGCGATGCGGGGAGCCGTGGTTGACCTTAATTATGATTGGGAAGGCGATACCCCGTTACGCATCAGCAGTGAAAAGGCGATTGTCTATGAGCTGCATGTCGGCGGCTTTACCCGTCATGCTTCAGCCAACACTCGGCATCCTGGGACGTTTGCGGGGTTGATTGAAAAAATCCCGTATTTGCAGGCGCTAGGCATCAGCCATGTTGAGTTATTGCCGGTGATGGCGTTTGATGAGCAAGATGTACCGCAACATACCTTTGATTTGGGGTTAAAAAATTATTGGGGTTACAGCACCCACAGTTTTTTCAGCCCGCACCCTGGATTTTGCGTAACGCCTGAGCAAGGCACGCATATCCAAGAGTTTCGCGATTTAGTGAAAGCCTTACATAAAGCGGGCATAGGCATTATTCTTGATGTCGTATTCAATCACACTTCCGAGGCGGGGGCAAAGGGGCCGATGATTAATTTCAAAGGCATTTCCGGCGATATTTTTTATCACCTTGACCCCTTCGACAAAAGCATTTTTCACGATTATACGGGCTGTGGCAATACCGTCAATGCCAATCATCCTTTGGTGTCGCGCTTTATTATCAGTTGTCTGGAATACTGGGTGCGCGAGATGCACGTTGACGGTTTTCGATTTGACCTTGCCAGTGCCTTGGCACGCGGTGAGGGCGGCGAAGTTCTGCATAACCCACCGGTATTATGGGGTATAGAGCTGTCCGAGCAATTGGCAAAAACCAAACTGATTGCCGAAGCGTGGGATGCGGCCGGTTTGTATCAGGTGGGCAGCTTTCCAGGCTACCGCTGGGGTGAATGGAATGGCCGTTACCGTGACAGTGTACGCCGTTTTTTGCGCGGCGATAAGGGCATGATTAACGAACTGGCAACGCGTGTTTGTGGCAGTAGCGATTTGTACGAGCCGCATGGCCGCTTACCGATCAGCAGCATCAATTTTGTCACTTGCCATGACGGTTTTACGCTCCATGATTTGTTCAGCTATAACCAAAAGCATAATGAAGCGAACGGCGAAAACAATCAAGATGGCTGTAATAACAGCCTCAGCTACAATTGTGGGGTTGAAGGTGAGAGCGATAATCCGGCGATTTTGGCTTTACGATGCAAACAGGCCAAAAATGCCTTGGCCATTTTATTATTAAGCCAAGGGGTGCCGATGTTACTGGCAGGTGATGAATTCATGCACAGCCAACGTGGCAACAATAACGGGTATTGTCAGGATAATGAACTGTCTTGGTTAAACTGGAAGTTAGTGGAGAAAAATGCTGATTTGGTGCATTTTGTCCAACAGATGATCGCCTTGCGCAAACGCCATAAATCGATTATGCGCCGTCACTTTCTGACCGGCAAACCCACGGGCGACAGGCTGTTGCCGGATGTTATCTGGCATTGGCAAAACCCTAAGGGCCAACCCGAATGGGATGATCCTAATGCCCAATTATTGAGATATACCCTAACGGGCGTTGATGCTCATGATGCCGACTTACATGTGGTTATGAATATGGCCGATAATGCGGTGCAGATTGTGTTGCCAACCATTAAGGGCAGGGTTTGGCGGCTGGCCGTTGATACGTCACTGGCGGCACCTAACGATATTGTTGCGCCTCAAGACCAAAAACGCGTCAATAAGCCGACTTATCTGGTCGCAGGGCGTAGTGTGGTGGTATTTGAAAACGCTTAACCCGTGTTAACGTGTTGGCTTTCGCGGCGCAATAATTCGGCCTTGCGCTCAAGCCCCCAGCGGTAGCCTGATAAGGTACCCTTTGTATTGATGACACGGTGGCAGGGGATGGCCACCGCCAATTTATTGGCGGCACAGGCTCCAGCGACTGCCCGCACGGCATTAGGGGCACCTATATATCGGGCAAGTTGGCTATAACTGAACGTAGTACCGGGTGGAATTTCGCGCAAAGCTTGCCATACGTGCCGCTGGAAGGCGGTGCCTTGAATGTCCAACGGTAACGTGCAGGGCAAATAAGGGGCTTCGATGAGGGTGAGCAACTGGCCAAGCAACGGGGTTATGTCATTATCGTCCACCGGTTGGGCACTCGGAAATTGACCCAGCAAGTGGGCGGTCAAGCCTTCTGTGTCATCGCCGAAAGCAATGCTACAGATACCCTGTCCGCTCACTGCGACTAAGATAAGGCCTAAAGTACAGGGGGCGATGACAAAACGGATGCTGGCGCTCATAGGGGTCAAGCCGTCTTGGGCGTTTTTGGCGGAGTGTCCGAAGGCTGGATATGCGGCATCAGTTTTTTGAATGTCAGTGCCGCTTCATGGAAGGCTTCCGAACGGGTAGGGTGGGCGTGTATGGTTCTGGCAAGATCTTCGCTACTGGCTGAAAACTCCATTGCCAGCACCGCTTCGGCTATCAGTTCCGATGCTTTGGAGCCAATGATATGCACGCCTAGTAAAGCGTCACTGTCGGCATGGGCGATAATTTTGACCATACCTTGCGTCCTGCCGGACGCTTGGGCGCGGGCGGTATTGCTAAACGGGAAGATGCCGATCTTAATGGGTTCGCCCATCGCCCGTAACGCCTGTTCGGTTTGTCCTACCCAAGCGATTTCAGGGTGCGTGTAAATGACGCTGGGTAAGGTGTCATAGTGGATGGCGGTATGTTTGCCTGCGATTTGTTCGGCGACAAACACTCCCTCTTCGATGCCTTTATGTGCCAACATCGGCCCTAATAAGCTAATGTCGCCAATCGCGTAAACGCCAGGCAAATTGGTGCGACAGTTTTCGTCCACATGCACATAACCGTTTTCATCGAGCAGTAGGTTCGCTTCCGGTGTCGCCAAGTTTTCAGTGTTGGGTTTGCGACCAGAGGCGACAATTAATCTATCGACTCGTAGGGTGTGTGAGCCTTCTTGATCTTGGTATTCGACCACGACTTTTTTACCGGTTTTTTTGGCCGCCGTCACCCGTGCGCCTAAGCGCAAATCCATGCCTTGTTGGCTATAAATACGGTAAGCTTCGCGGGAAATTTGTTGGTCGGGCAAGGATAAAAAACTTTCCTGCGCTTCCAACAATATCGTCTCAGCCCCTAGGCGGTTCCAAATACTGGCCAATTCCAGGCCAATGACCCCCGCACCGATGATCGCCAATTTTTTCGGCAAGGTGGTCATATTTAAGGCGGCAAAAGAATCGACAATAAATTCGTTGTCAATTTTGGCATAAGGCAACGGGATGGGTGAGGAGCCAGTCGCCAGAATAATATGCTTGCCATCCAAGCGATAGGGTTCGGAGCCGTCTATAGGCGTTAACTGCAATTGCGGTGGCT